>CABUNB010000021.1 GCA_902492755.1 uncultured Collinsella sp.
GTCATCGCCCCGGCTTTCAGCATCAGGGTAGCGCTGCGACGCGGAAATCGCGCGCCGTTGCCGCGCCCCGCAGTGCCCGCTTCCCCCGAGAACAATTATCAGTGCAGGTAGACGGCACGCGCATTTAACAAAAACCGGTGCATGGTCGAGCATCCCGGGCTAAACGTAGTAAATGGGCATAGTTTTGATATGTCACTCATACAGTCACAGCGAAAAAGAGCCCAAAAGATGAAAAACGCCCGTCGGCGGTGTGCCGGCGGGCGTTGCTGTGCGATATGTCGCGTTGTGGGCCTAGTGCCTCATAAAGTGGTATTCGATCACATTGCTGTAGGGGTGACCCGGGCCCACAATGCCCTGCGGGAACAGCGGCTGGTGCGGCGTGTCGGGGTACATCTCTGCCTCGAGGGCAAAGCCGGCGCCCCAGCCATAGTTGGCATCGTCCTTGGCGTGCTCGTCGCCCAGCCAGTTGCCGGTGTAGAGCTGCACACCCGGGGCGGTGGTGTAGTAGTCCAGCTCGCGGCCGGTCCACATCTCCTCGACGTGCATCGCGCGGCGCAGGTTGCGACCGTACTGATAGCCATCGATACACAAGCAGTGGTCGTAGCCGCGTGCCTGCTTAATCTGCGGATCGTCGGCCTCCATGCCAGGCGCGACGGGGCGCAGCTCACGGAAGTCAAACGGCGTGCCCTCGACCGGAGCAATCTCGCCGGTGGGGATGTTCTGCTCGTTGATGGGCAGGTAGTGGGCAGCGTTAGCAACAAAGAAGTGCTCACAGTCCATACCGGCGTTGTGACCGGCAAGGTTAAAGTACGTGTGGTTGGTCATGGACACGTACGTGGCGCGGTCGCTCTCACAGCCATATTCGATACGGAAGCAGCCGGTGCGCGTCACGGTAAACACGGCCGTAAAGGTGCGGTTGCCGGGAAGGCCCAGCTCACCGTCCTCAAGCGAGGTGGTCATGCGTACGGCATTGTGGACCTCGTCGAGCTCAACGTCCCATACGCGCTTGTGCAGACCATGTTCAAGATCGCTGTGCAGGTTGTTGGTGCCCTCGTTGGCGGGCATATGCCAGTCCGTGCCGGCGATGGTGATCGTGGCACCTGCAGTGCGGTTGGCCACAGGTCCGATGGTCGCGCCAAAGCAGGCGGGGTTGTCAAAGTAATCCTCGAGCTTATCGAAGCCCAGCACCACATCGCGCACGTTGCCGGGGATGTCGGGCACGTCGATGCCCAACACGGTGGCGCCATAGTCCATAATGCGAACGCAGATCTCGGGCCCGTTGAGGGTGTAACGATGAACGGGGGTACCGCACGGCGCGGTGCCGAAAAGCTCGGAAGTGATCATTTGGTTCCTAACATCGAGGTATTTCCGACAAACTGTAGCGCGAACAGGCGAGATTATCACTACACCCCACTAAAGCAGGGGGTATTTTTCTCAAAAAAGTGATGATTGGAGCTGTGCGGGCGTTCATTTCTGACGCGTACGAGTCTGATACAATTTGTTCGTTATTGTTTGAATTGACGTGAGCGTGGAACAGCGAGGACTCATCGTGATTAAAGCGGAGCGACAGGATAAGGTTCGGCAGCTGCTCGAGGAACAGGGAACGGTCTCGGTCAAGGAGATTTCGGATGCGCTAGGTGTCTCGGATATGACGATCCGCCGTGACCTTGAGGAGCTTGCGAGCCTGGGCGAGATCGAGCGCGTGCACGGCGGAGCCCGCAGTGCGCAGGGCCGTCCACACGCTATGCTGCGCCATGAGTATTCGCACAGCGAAAAGCGCACGAAGCATGCCGAGGAAAAGTTGCAGATTGCGCGCCGTTCTGTGGAGCTTATCGAGGAAGGCTCGACCATCTTTTTGGGGACAGGCACCACGGTTGAGCAGATGGCCTCGATGTTGCCGGCGTTTCGTCTGCGCATTGTGACCAATTCGCTTTCGGTGTTTAACCTGCTCGAGGCGCGCGAGGACTGCGACCTGTGCCTCGTGGGCGGTATGTACCGTCGCCGCACTGCCGCTTTTGTGGGGCCAACGGCCGAGGATACCCTGCGTGCGCTGGGCATCGACGCGGCGTTTATCGGTGCCAACGGCATCTTGGACGGTGACGTATCTACGTCCAACATGGACGAGGGCCGTATCCAGCAGCTCGCCTTTAGCAAGGCCGACTCGCGCTATCTGATCGCCGACTCCAGCAAGATCGGCAAGCGCGACTTCTACACCTTCTGCCGCCTGGACAATTTGGACGCCGTGGTGTGCGAGCCGGGTATTGCCGCCGAGGATCGCGCCGCCATCGAGGAACACACGCAGGTCATTTGCTAGCTAGCGCTGCAGGCGATACTTCTGTCCTCTGCCGGCGCGGGGGTACCGCTTTACAATGACGCGCAAATAACTTTGAGCAACAAGGATGAGGCTATTCTGGGATATGACTAGACTCCGTATTTCGTCTTTATGTCCCTTGAGAATGAATCATAGTCTTCATAGAGCCCCTCTTTGCTTTCATCCTCGGCGTGGTTTACACGTTCAAGGAGCTTATCCTTTGGAGCCTCTTTTGTTATTGCGGCCTCGCCATCGGGTATTGTGGATTGCAAGAATAGTTCTAGAGCATGGACGTCTTTGAGTATGTAGCCCGTCGAACGACCCGCTCCTGTTTTTTCGATTGCGCTGCAACTAACAAGCTGACCGAGGGTTCGTTTAACGGTTACCTCGCTGATATCGGGGCAGTTGGACCGGATGTTGGATTTCTTAATGACGCCGGGTCTCTGTTGAAATAGAACAGCGATGCGCGCTTGCTTCGACATGGGACGAGTGCTTGATTCAATTAAGGTACGCTGCTCGAGCTGTCGGTAGGCGGCCAGGGTTGTTCCGAGCATGAAACGGATAAAGGGTACTTCGGTGTTTTGATTTTCATTCCATCCAGTGGAGCTTGCAGCGAGAGCGTTGTAGTAAAGCGCTTTGTTGTCTTCAATAAGTCGTTCGATGCTGATGTAACGCGCAACGTCGTATCCAGTCTTTTCGAGCAGCAGCGTTGTAAGGAGCCGGCTCATCCTGCCATTGCCATCGTTGAAGGGATGAATGCTAACAAAATCGAAGATAAAGCGGAGCGATATAAGGAGGGGATCGCAAACTTGGCGAGATAAAGCATCGTTGAGGGACTGGCAGGCTTCTTCGATAAGTCCGGGGGTTGCTAGGGCCGAAGGCGGCCTAAAGCGCACAAATCGATTGCCTTGATCGTCAATGGAGACGATTTCGTTATCGCTATCTTTCCAATGGCCTCCATACGAGATTGCCGTGTGCGCCATGAGGTCACGATGCAACTGCAGAATGACCGATGGCGTTACGGGAATGGAATCGTGTTGCTCGTGAATAAGCGACAGCACATCTCGGTATCCAGCGATTTCTTCCTCTGCGCGGGAGCTTGGCTTGGCGGAATACGCCATGATCGCTTTGAGTCTTTTTTGGGTGGTAACAATTCCTTCAAGTCCGTTGGAGGATTGGGTGCTTTGGATCTTAGCTTCCTCCATAAGGGACGATAGAAGTTCGGGTTTGACTTGACTCAGAGCAAGCTGTCGGCCTTTATGCTCGCGTATCGAGAGGAGGAGGTTGGTGATTGGAGTTGCTTCGAGTTCCGCTGGGACTGTGGTGTAATCGAACTGGCGCATGCGGCTCCTTTCGGTATCACGAACACACTTTCGATATCATATTACCATTAAATGATACCGAAAGTATGTTCGTGATACCGAAAACTAGAAACCATGCTTCATAACTGCTTGGAAAGTTTGGATTTGACTATCTTATTGTCTCGATCTGTAACAGTTAGACGGTTAAAAGTGGGCTACGTGTTACAGATCTAGATATTTCTGCTCGGACGTTCTGTTTGTCTTGATCTGTAACATCTAGACGGTCAAAAGTGGTCTACATGTTACAGATCGAGATTGTTCGGCCCGGGCCACCCGTTCGTCTAAATCTGTAACAGCTAGGGCCGAAATACTTGACTAGATGTTACAGATCGAGACGAATGATCCGCTCGGGCCCACCAAAAACAAAAAGGCCGCATACGAACCCGTGGAGGGATTCGCATGCGGCCGACAGGGGGTATGCGGCGGAAACTAGGCCATAAGCAGGCCGGTCTCCGAGACGTTCTTGTACCAGTACGCGCTCGCCTTGGGATAGCGCTTCTGGGTCTCAAAGTCGATGTAGAACAGGCCATAGCGCTTGTTATAGCCGTTGGTCCAGGAGAACTGGTCCTGCAGCGACCACACAAAGTAACCGTCGACGTTCACGCCGCCGTCGATTGCCTTGAGGATCCACGCGAGATGCTGGCGCATATAGTCGATGCGAGGGGCGTCGTCGATAAAGCCGTCCTCGAAGTCGTCCTTATAGCCCATGCCGTTCTCGGTGATGTAGATCTTCTTGTAGTTGGGGTAATCGTTCTTAATGCGGAGCAGCAGGTCGTAGAGGCCCTCGGGATAGATGATCCAGTCCCAGTCGGTGGTGGGTACGCCTTCGCGCACGCATGACTCGCCCACGCCCTTGAGGAACCAGCGCGAGGAGCCCTTGTCGCCGGTGCCATTGTGGTTGATGTCGTTTTCGCCCTCGGCGGCACGCAGGAACTGGCACTTGTAGGTGTTGACGCCCAGGCAATCGTTGTAGGGGAGCGCGGCGGTCAGCGCGGCGATGTCCTCGTCGCGGACGTCGAGCTCGCCGCCGGCGATATGGGCCAGCTTGGTCGCAGCCTCCATGGTGTCGGCTGCATAGTGGCCGCGGAAGGTGGCGTCGAGTACCCAGCGGTTGTTGATGACGTCGGCCATACGAGCTGCCTCGCAGTCGGCGGCGTTGTTGGGGTCGAGGGGATACTTGGGCTCCAGGTTCTGGACAATGCCGATCTCGCCCTCAAAGCCGCCCTCATGGAAGGCGACGACAGCCTTGGCGTGGGCCACCATCATGTTGTGCATGAGCTGGAAGGCCTTGTCCAGGCGGTACTTCTCGCCGTGCGGCCAGTTGCCGACGATAAAGCTGCCCTCGGCGGTCGCGGGAATCTCGTTAAAGGTAAACCAGTGCTTGACCTCGGTGAACTCGGCAAAGCAGAACTTGGCGTACTCGACAAAGGCGTCGATCGTCGTGCGCGTCAGAAAGCCCTCGCCACCGTCCTGGTAGAAGGCCTCGGGCGTATCGAAGTGATCGAGCGTGACATAGGGGATAACGCCGGCTTTGTTGCAGGTGGCAAAAAGCTCGTGATAGAAGGCGACGCCCTCGGGGTTAATCTCACCGGTGCCGTTGGGGAAGATGCGGCTCCAAGCAATGGAGACGCGAATGCCGTTGATGCCGAAGCGCTGGCACAAGTCGATATCGACCGGATACTTGTTGTAGAAATCGCTTGCGGGGTCGGGGGAGAAGCGACCCTGGGCAGCCAGGAAATCGTCCCAGGGCACTTTGCCCTTGCCGTGCGTGCGGGTCTCGCCCTCAACCTGGTAAGCAGCGGTGGCGCCGCCAAACACAAAGCCGTCGGGGAACTGCATGGGGTTGGTCATGAGTCATCCTTTCTGTGGGATACGAATAGGGAGAGGTGCCCGAACTGGGGATCCGGGCACCAACAGAGGCAGGAAACTAGTCGAGGTTCTCGCGGAGCCACTTGATGGCGCCAGCGGGGTCGCGGGTAAGGTCGATATATTCCTTACCGCGGGGAGCGAGCAGCTTAATGCCCAGACGATCGGTGTCGGCCTTCATGTCGTTGTAGTAGCTACGAACCTGCGGGGCGAGCACGATAACGTCGTACTGATCCATGATGGCGGTGTGCTGGCCATAGGCACCTGCGGAGGAAGCGATGTTCTCCCCGGTCTGTGCGGCACCTTCCTTGATGGCGTTGGCGAGCATGGCGGAGGTGCCGGCGCCGGCGCACAGGACGAGGACCTTCAGGCCATCGACATCCTTCTTGGCGGATGCATCGGCAGCGGGCTCGGGCTGATCGGCGACAGGCTTGCTGTCGACGGCAGCGGCGGTCGGCTCGACGGAAGCGGTGGCCTGCTCGACAGCGGGTGCAGAGGCGTTGGCGGCGATGGCAGCGGCGCCATCGGACTCGAGACCCAGCTCGGCGGCGCGCTCGGCCTCCTGGTCGCAGAGCAGCTTATCGTACGCCTTCAAGAACGGCAGGTAGATGATGGCGTCCAGCAAGATGATGATCGCGACAAATACCAGGGCGATAAGCTGGAAGTTCGTGGTGATGAAGATGCCGATGGGGGCGGGGGTGGCCCAAGGCACCACGAAGGAGAAGCCGTTCATGCCCACGTTATCGATAAAGAACTTGGCAACACTCACGTTGACGCAGCCGGCGGCAACAAAGGGGATGAGCATGTAGGGGTTAAGGATCATCGGCGCGCCAAAGAGCAGCGGTTCGTTGACGGCGAAGGCAACAGGAACGATCGAGGCCTTACCGACGGCTTTGAGCTGCTTGGACTTCATAAAGAGAATCAGCAGAAGCGGCACGATGAACGTGGCGCCGGTGCCGCCGAACTCACCCACGAGCGACATGTTAAAGGTGAGGGAGTGGGCGGGGTGACCACCGGCCAGCAGAACCTGCAGGTTCTCGGCCTGGTTGGCAAGACGGATGGGGTCGATGCCCGGCTGGACGATCGAGGGGCCGTGGACGCCGATGAACCAGAAGAACGCGGTGGCAGCCTGGATAAGGATAAGGCCAGGATAGGTTTCTGCAGCGGTAAAGAGCGGGGAGAGCAGTTTGATAAGCAGCTCGGAGAACGGAACGCCCATGAGGTTGCGTACGACGACATCGATGATGCCGCAGATGATGACGGCGCCGCCAAAGGGGATAATGTCGCGGAAGTTCTGAGCGATGGCGCCCGGGACCTCCTTGGGCAGCTTAATGGTCAGATCGCGCGAGACGCAGAACTTATAGACCCACACGGTAATGAACGCGGCGATATAGGCCGAGAACAGACCGCGCGTACCCATGCTGGTGCAATCGAAGACCGAAAGCTCGGAGCCGTTGAGCTTGGTGGTGAACTGCGTGACGGCGAGCAAAAGCATGCTGCACTGGGCGGCCACCATGGTGGAGCCGTCGTTGAGCACTTTGCCGGCGGGCATGCGACGGTTCATGGAAGCCGTAAAGTTCTTGGCAGTGGTGCCGGCAACCATGATGCCCATAACGCCCATGGTGAAGTTGTACAGCTTGTTGCACCAGTCGAGGAGCGGCTGGGGCAGCGTGATGCCAACTACGCCAGGAAGGGTGGCAATCAGCAGGAAGATCGAAGAGGTGAGGACGATGGGCATGCACCCAAGGAATCCGTCCTTAATGGCTTGGAGGTAGATGTTCCTCGAGATCTTCTCAAAGAACGGTTGATGCTTTTCGAGCATCTTTACGATGGCGTCCATAGAGCTCCTTTGCTGCTCGATGCGCAATGCATGTGGATGGAACTGGTCGTCGATGGATGGTCAGGACTGCCCGGAAACCTTCCTGCTTAAGGAAGGCATTGCGAAATGACAACGTTGTCATTTCGTTAATGACAACGTAAGACATTTTTGGAAGAGCAACAAGGATATACGGGTGAGCGGTCGATATCGTTCGGTAAACGGTTGATTTGTCAGTCGGGCAGGTAGTGTATGCTAGAACGCAAAAAACAAGCGATGCAAAACCGACTGGAGAAGTAGTGGCAACGATGGACAAGAAAAATGTCTCAATGAGCGATGTGGCAGTTGCCGCGGGCGTTTCTCTCAAGACGGTGTCGCGCGTGATCAACGAGCCCGATAGCGTGCGCGAGTCGACGCGCGATAGGGTCCATGCGGCCATGGAGGAGCTTGGGTTCCGGGCGAACTTTGCCGCGCGTTCACTCAAGTTGGGCCGTTACGGGTGCATCGGCGTGGTGCTGTTCCACTTGTCGGGCGGCAACGTGGACATGATCGACGGTATCGCTGATGCCGCCGAAGAGCGAGGCTTTGCTCTCACGATGATCAAAAAGCGGGCGGGGGAGAAGATGACCCTTGCCGAAGCGGCGCGTAGGATGTCGCAGCTTCCCGTCGACGGCATGATTTTCAACCTGCGTCAGATGGTCGATGACTTTGATACCTTTGAGGCACCGAAAGACCTCAAGACGGTGATTATTACGCCGATGGAGCATTCTACCTGCTCCACCGTCAGTGACGACCAAGAGGGCGGTGCGCGCATGGCGTGCGAGTACTTCTTAAATCGCGGGCACAAGAACGTGTACTTCGTCTCTGGTAAGAAAGAGTCGCTGTCGAGCCAGTGTCGTATGAAAGGTTGGCGTGCGGCACTCGAGGCGCGTGGCATTGAGCCGCCCGAGCCTCTGCAAGGCGATTGGAATGCGGATAGTGGCTATGCCGCGGGCCTTGTGCTTGCCGATAAGCCCGATTGCACGGCGGTCCTCGCTGCTAACGACTGCATGGCAAACGGCGTGATGATGGCTCTACGTGACAAAGGGCTCAGTGTGCCCGACGACGTGTCCGTGATCGGCTTCGACGATGAGCTCTACAAGACGATTCCCAACTCGATTCTGACGTCGGTAAAGTTTCGCCACCGCGAGCTGGGTATCCGTGCGCTCAACGAGGTCGTCGCAGGTCTGGAAGCCCCGAGCTCCAGAAGCCGTACGCTCGTCTCGGGCGTGTTGGTCGAGCGTTCCAGCGTAAAGGACCTGCGGGCGTAGGCTTGCCCGGTTCGTTCATCTCGATCTGTAACAGGTAGACGTCCAAAATCGGTTTTAGTGTTACAGATTTAGACAATTCGGCCCGGCATATTCCGTTTGTCTCGACCTGTAACATCTAAGCGGTCAAAAGTGGTCTACATGTTACATATTGAGATTTTCGGCTTGGCCTGTGCGTTCATCTCGAACTGTAACAGCTAGGGCCGAAAAACTCGGCTAGATGTTACAGATTAAGATGAACAGGAGGATGGGTGCGGTCTAAACAAAATGGCCCGCGCATCACACATCGATGCACGGGCCATTTTTTTGTCTGCGAGCGGCAGGTAGCGTCAGCGTCTTATGCCTCGAGGTTTTCCTCGATCCAGTTGACGGCACCCTTGGGATCCTTAGTGAGGTCGATGTACTGTTTGCCCTTGGGCGACAGCAGCGTGATGCCCAGACGGTCGGTGTCGGCCTTCATCTCGTTGTAATAGGTGCGAACCTGCGGAGCCAGAACGATGACGTTGTACTGGTCCATGATGGCGTAGTGGCTGCCGTAGGCACCGGCGTTGGCGGTAATGTCGATGCCCAGCTCGTCGGCGCCTTCCTTAAGCGCGTTGGCGAGCAGTGCAGAGGTGCCGGCGCCAGCGCACAGAACCAGAACCCTCAGATCCTTGCCCTTAAGGGCGGACGGAGCTGCGGAGGCCTCAGTGGCAGAAGCGGTCTCGACAACGGGAGCCTCAACGGCGGGGGCGGCAGCGGTCTTGACGGCCTTGACGGCCTTGGTCTCTTCTTCGGCCAGGGTCTCGGCCTCCTGCTTGCACAGGACGTTGTCGTAGGCCTTGCAGAACGGGTAGTAGATCAAGAAGTCAACGACCAGCAGGACGACAACCAGGACCAGAGAGATCGGCTGGAAGTTGGTGTCGATGAAGGTGCCGATCGGTCCGGGGAGTGCCCACGGCATGGCATAGATAAAGCCGTTCATGCCCAAAAAGTCGATGAAGAACTTACCAATGAGGACGTTGGCCACGGGGGCAAACAGGAACGGGATCAGGAAGTACGGGTTGAGGATGATGGGCGCGGCGAACAGCAGCGGCTCGTTGACGGCGAACATCACGGGTACGACAGAGGCTTTGCCGACGGCCTTGAGCTGCTTGGAGCGCATAAAGAGCAGGAAGATGATCGGGACAATGAACGTGGCGCCGGTGCCGCCGAGCTCGCCGATGTAGTTACCGAAGTTCTCGGTCAGGGCAAGGGCGGGGTGACCGCCGGCCTGCAGCGTGGCGAGGTTGGTGGTGATGTTGCCAAACAGTGCGGCGTTGAGGGCAGGCTTAACGACCGAGGGGCCGTGGATGCCCATGAACCAGAACAGCGGAATCATGAACCAGATGAGGGCGAGACCGGCGTAGGAATCGGCGGCGGCGAACAGCGGGCTTACCAGCGTGGAGATGACGTTGGCAAACGGGACGGCCAAGCAGGTGCGGCAGATAACGTCGATGATGGCGACAAACAGGATGGAGAAGCTGAAGGCGAAGATGTCGCGGAAGTTCTGGGCGATGGCGCCGGGGACTTCTTTGGGCAGCTTGATGGTGATGTCGCGCTTAATGCAGAAGGCATAGATGTTGACCGTGGCAAATGCGGCGACAAAGGAGCTCAGCAGGCCCTTGGTGCCCATGTTGTCGGTAAAGAACACCGAGACATCGGCGCCGTCGATCTTGGCACTCGTCTGGGTAACGGCCAAGATGAGCATAGCGCACATGGCGGCGACCATGGTGCTCGTGGCGTTGATGGCCTTGCCGGCAGGCATACGGCGGTTCTTGGAGCCGGTCAGCGCGCTTGCGGTGGTGCCGGCGACCATGATGCCCACGACGCCCATCGTGAAGTTGTAAACCTTGTTGCAGAAGTTCACGACGTCGACGTTCCACCAGTCGGGCAGCGTAAAGCCGCCGACCGTGGCGACAACGCCCGGCAGGGTCGAAATAAGCAGGAAGACAGAAGAAGACAGGATGATGGGCATTGCTGCCAAAAAGCCGTCTTTAATGGCCTGAAGGTAGATGTTCTTAGAGACCTTGTCGAAGTACGGCTGGCCTTTCTCCAAGAACTTAACGATCGATTCCATAGTTCACGCTCCTCTTTGCATGAAATCTTAATGGCATGGACGTTGAAAACCTATATGGTCTCCCGCTTGCTAAAAGCCCGGGTGCAGGCGGGGTCGGTCCCAGGGGGAGAGAGGGGAGCGGCTGGGTTTGTATCGCATAGGGCCGCTCCCTTCTCGGGGGAAAGCGAGGCGATGCGCTACTGCGCGTCTGCCATAGTGTCGGCGAGCTCCTTGTACCAGAGTGCCGACTGCTTGATGTAGCGTTTTTGCGTGTCGAAGTTGATGTAGAACAGGCCGTAGCGCTTGTTATAGCCATTGGCCCACGAGAACTGGTCCTGCAGGCTCCAGATAAAGTAGCCCTGGACGTCGACGCCCTCGGCGCGCGCCTGGAGCACCTTCTCCATGTGCTGGTCGACAAAGTCGATGCGCTCGGGATCGGCGACGATGCCGTTTGCGTCGGGCTCGGGGTCCTTGTGGCCCAGGCCGTTTTCGGTGATATAGATGACGGGGAGGTTGGGATAGGTGGCGCTGATGTGCTTGAGCGTGTCGTAGAGGCCTTGCGGGTAGATGAGCCAATCCCAGTCGGTGGTGGGGATACCCGGCATATCGACCTGCTGCCCGACGCCCTTAAACTTAAAGCACGAGGTGCCCTTGTCGCCGGTGCCGTTAAAGCTGTTGGTGGACTCGCCATCGTAGGCGGCGATAAACGCCGACTGATAGTAGTTGAGGCCGAACATATCGTTGCGGGGCGCCGCCTTGGCGAGCTCCTCCATGTCGCTGTCCTCAACCGTAAGTGTGGCGTTGTTGGCGCGCAGAATCTCGTTGATGAGTGAGAGGGTGCGCGCGGAGTAGTGGCCCAGGAAGGCGCCGTCCATGATGAAGTCGGTGTAGAAGGCGTTGTACAGGTCGGCGGCGTGCTGGTCGGCGGGCGAGTCGGTGGCAGGATATGCCGGCGTCAGGACGTTGACCATGCCAATGCGGCCGCCCAGGTGCTCGGTCTCGTCAAGATCCTTATACAGGTTGACGGCGCGGGCGTGGGCAACGAGCTCGTTGTGCTGGCTCTGGATGCCGCTCGTCACATCAAAGTGATGGTTGGGCGGGAAGTTGCCTTGGATGTATTGGGAGTGCGAGAGGCTGATGAGCTCGTTGATGGTGAACCAATTCTTGACCTCGCGGAACTCGCGGAAGCAGAACTCGGCATAGCGCACATAGGCGTCGACGGTCTTGCGGTTGAGCCAGTCGCCCTGGTTGAACAGGGCGGCGGGGGAGTCAAAGTGATGCAGGGACACATAGGGCTCGACGCCATACTTTTTGCAGCAGGCGAACAACTCGTGGTAGTGCTTAACGCCCTCGGCGAGGGGCTCGGCATCGTTGCCGTTGGGGAAGATGCGGGTCCAGGCGATGGACACACGGATGGCGTTGAGTCCATGCTCGGCAGAAAGGCGGATATCCTCCTCGTAACGGTTGTAGAAATCACTGGCCGGGTCGGGCAAAAAGCGACCCTGGGCGACAAGGTAATCGTCCCACATGGTCTTACCCTTGCCTGCCACCTTCGTGGAACCTTCCGTTTGGTACGCAGCGGTTGCGGCGCCCCAAACAAAGCCCTTCGGCAGCTGCTGTACGCGGTTTAGCAAAGACATATGCATACACCCTCTCGTCTAGCTGTTCGATATTGTGCGTTTGCGCTCAGGAGGCTCCCTGGTTAGCGTTCAGGGGTGAAAAAGCCCGATAAACGCTAACCTAAAATGATTAGAACCAAAATGAGCACGTGAACATTTGACAATGAGCACGTTAACATCCGGTTGGGATGTATAGAAACAAAACAACTTCAAACAGCCGCGAACGGTTGTATTTGTTCGGTAAGCGGTTTTGATTGACAGAAGTTTTCATGTTGTGGTATATGGCTCGGGTATTATGAGCACGTTATCAATGTATGTACGATGCGCCATGGGCGCGGGGAATAGTTGGGAAGCAGGTTAGCGTGGAAGGCATGGCTCAGCAGACAAGGAATGGTCGTTCGGCGAGCGCGGCAGAGGTTGCGGCGCTCGCTGGCGTGAGCCGCCAGACTGTGTCTCGCGTGGTCAACGGTATGCCCAACGTGACGGAAAAGACGCGCAAGCGTGTGCTGGCCGCCATGGAAGAGCTGGGCTTTCGTCCCAATTTTGCTGGAACGGCGTTGCGCGGCGGGTCGTATCGTTCTATTGGCCTGTGCATGTACAACATCACGCGTGTCGGTAACCTGGCGACGCTCGAGGGTATCATGCAAGCGGCGCGCGAGCACGATTTTGCCGTCACTATGATCGAGATGGGCGGCGACAAGCCCTATGCACTTGCCGATGCCTCGCGCCGCATGGTCGAGCGACCCGTCGACGGCATGATTCTCAACATGAACCGCATGGCTCCCGATTTTGAGGAGTTTGTTCCCCAGCCGGGAGTGCGAACGGTCATCCTGTCCATGTATGCGCATCCGCGCTGCACGACGATCGACTCTGACCAGTATGGTTCGTGCGAGCTGTTGACCAATTATCTGCTGGAACATGGTCACTCGAATATGCGGTTTGTGGCGGGTCCGGAAAACTCGATTTCCTCGCGTTTTCGTGAGGCCGGTTGGCGCGATACGCTGGGTCGTGCTCATATCGATGCCGCTCCGATGCTGCGTGGCGATTGGAGTGCGGACAGTGGGTACGCCATGGGCGAGCGGATTGCGGCCGAGGTGCTTGCCGGCGGGTCGCAGGCGCCGACTGCCGTGCTTGCGGCAAATGACCAGATGGCGCTGGGCGTTATCGCCGCGCTCGAGAACGCGGGCCTGTCCGTGCCCGACGACGTGAGCGTGGTTGGTATCGACGACGCACTCGAGGGACTTGTTCCTCACAATCGGCTGACGACGCTGCGATTTGATTTGCGCGGTGTCGGTAAGCTTGCGTTTGAGGCGGCGATTGGAGAGAACTCGTCTATCGAGGCGATTCATGTGCCGAGTACGCTGGTCGAACGCTCGACTGTTAGGGACATACGGGGTTAGGTCCTACTCAGTTTGTCTCGATTTGTAACAGGTAGACGGTCAAAAGCGGGCTACGTGTTACAGATTTAGATTCTTCGGAAAGAGCAATCCTGTTCGTCTCAATCTGTAACAGCTAGGGCCGAAAATCTCAGCTAGATGTTACAGATCGAGATAAACGGCTTCCGATCTGCACGAAAAGACCGGGGGCGGCGCGCCGTGTGACGTGCCGCCCCCGGCTGAGAAATGGGGACAGGTTATGTGGGCAGGCAACCCCGCTAGTCTTTAGTCCAGACGACGGGTCTGCGCCACGTGCTTGTACCAGTAGGCGCTTGCCTTGGGCGTGCGCTTCTGGGTTTCAAAGTCAACGTAGAAGAAGCCGTAACGCTTGTTATAGCCATTTGTCCAGGAGAACTGGTCCTGCAGGCTCCACAGGAAGTAGCCGCCCACGTTGACGCCCACCTCCATAGCCTTGAGCAGCCAACGCAGGTGCTGCTCGATGTAGTCGATGCGCGGCTGGTCATCCACAAAACCGTCCTTGTAGGGGTCCTTGTAGCCCATGCCGTTCTCGGTGATGAAGATCTGCTTGTAGTTGGGGTAGCGCTGCTTAATGTAGACGAGCAGATCGAACAGACCCTCGGGATAGATGATCCAGTCCCAGTCGGTGGTGGGGATGCCGGGCTTGTTCACATGCTCGCCAATGCCCTTGACGCGCCAGCGGCCGGTGCCCTTCTCGCCCGTACCGTTGTGGTGCAGGTCGTTCTCGCCATCGTAAGCCTTCAAGAAACGGCACTGGTAGTTGTTGACACCCAGGTAGTCGTTGTAGAGCGCGGCCTCGCGCATAACCTCGAGGTCCTCGTCCAGGATCTCGATGGTGCCGCCCGAGATGGCGGCCAGGCGGTTGGCACACTCGAGGGTGTCGGGAGCATAGTCGCCGCGGAAGGTGGCGTCGAGCAAAAACTGGTTTTGCAGCACGTGCTCGTTGTTGGCGGCCTTGATGTCGGCGGGGTCGTTCTCGTTGAGCGGGTACTTAAACTCCAGCGACTGGATGACGCCGATCTTGCCCTTAAAGCCGCCGTTGTGGAAGGCCAGCACGGCCTTGGCGTGAGCGAGCATCATGTTGTGCTCGCACTGGAAGGCCTCGGCCAGATGAGCTTTGACGCCGCCGGGGAAGGTGCCCTCGATGTAGGTGTTGGAGGCGTCGGCCCAGATCTCGTTAAAGGTGAACCAGTAGGTCACCTGGTCGGCGTACTCCTTAAAGCAGAAGGTGGCAAAGTCCACAAAGGCGTCGATGGTCTCGCGGTTGAGGAAGTCGCCCTTCTCGAAGAGGGGCAGCGGCGTATCGAAGTGATGCAGCGTGACAAACGGCTCAACGTGGTGCTTGTGGCACTCGGCAAACAGGTCGTGGTAGAACTGGACGCCCTCGGGGTTGATTTCGCCGGTGCCGTTGGGGAAGATGCGGCTCCAGGCAATGGAGAGGCGAATGCCGTTGATGCCGAACTCCTCGCACAGCTCCAGATCGACGGGGTACTGGTTGTAGAAGTCGGAGGCGGGATCGGGGGAGAAGCGGCCCTGGGCCTCCAGGAAGTCGTCCCAGGCGACCTTGCCCTTACCGTGGGTGCGGGTTTCGCCCTCTACCTGGTAGGCAGCGGTGGCGCCGCCAAAGACAAAGTCCTTGGGAAACTGCGCGGGCGGGTTGGTGACGCTAGCAGGGTTAACGGACATGATGATCCAATCGTCTAAATCGAAGGGCCAGCCGGCTGTTGATGGTCGGCTGGCCCTGGGCGTTACTTACTTCGAAAGCTGTTCGGAGACGAAGGCGAGAGACTTGTCGCCGTTCTGGGAGAGCTCGATGTACTGCTTACCGCGGCAGGCGACGCACTTGTTGCCCACACGCTCGCAGTCCTTCTGCAGGTCGGCCAGGTAGCTGGCGGCCTGCGGGGCCAGGACGACCAGATCAAAGTCGGGGAGCATGTCGACGTGGTTGCCATAGGCTTCGGCGGCGGTTTCAAGTTCGATGCCGCGCTCCTTGGCAGCCTTGGCCAACGCGTTGGCGAGCAGGCCCGAGGTGCCGCCGCCCTGGCAGAGCACGAGCACGCGCTTGCCGTTGAGGTCGCTGGCGGTCGTAGCCTCGGCAGCGGGTGCTGCGGAAGCGGCGGGGGCGTCGGTCTTCACGGCCTCGGCAGCAGCGCCGGCGGCAACGCTCTTGGCATCGGCCTTGCCCTGGAAGGCGTCGTTGAGCTTGGCGGCCTTCTCGGCGTTCTTGGCGGCGAGCTCCTCCTGGGAGATCTCGGCCTCCTCGGCGCACTTCTGGGCGTCATAGGCACGGAAGAACGGATAGTACAGGACAAAGTCGACGACCAAGATAAGGGCGAGCATCACAAAGGCGAGCGGCTGGAAGCCCAAGCCCATGATGGTGCCGATGGGGCCGGGGACAGTCCAAGGCAGGGTGTACATAAAGCCGTTCATGCCCAAGAAGTCGATAAAGATCTTGAGGATCCAGATGTTGGCGATCGGGGCAAAGACAAACGGGACAAAGAAGACGGGGTTGAGCACGATGGGCGCGGCGAACAGCAGCGGCTCGTTGACAGCAAAGCACACGGGGACGATGGCTGCCTTACCGACGGCACGCATCTCCTGGGATTTGGCCAGGAAGCAGAACATAAAGACCAGGACGAGCGTGGCGCCGGTGCCGCCCATGCAGACGACGAAGTACTGGGCACCCTGGGTCAGGACAGCGGAAGCGTGCTGGCCGGCCTGGAACGCAGCCAGGTTGTCGGTCATGTTGGCAACGAGAGCAGCGGCGATGGCGGGCTCGACGATCGAAGGGCCGTGGACGCCCACGAACCAGAAGAGGCTCATGGCGCCGTAGATTACAGCGAGGCCGATGTAGCCGTCGGCAGCGGTGAACAGGGGCTGGAACACCTGGATGACGCCCTGGGCAAAGCAGAAGCCAAAGGCAGCGCGGAAGACGATGTCAAAGACCCAAAAGACGGTGATGCAGACGGAGAAGGGGATGATGTCCTTAAAGGTCTGCGAGATGTTGGGCGGAACCTGCTCGGGCATCTTGACGGTGATGTTGCGCTTAATGAAGAACTTGTAGATGATGCCGGTCACAAACGCAGCGATAAAGGCGGTCAGCAGGCCCTTGGAACCAAGGTAGGTCGTGTTGAAGCCGCTGGCAGCGTCCGTGGCGATCGTGTCGCTCGAAAGGAGCAGGAAGCCGATGATGGCCGCGCACATGCACGAGATAAAGTTGATCTGGTTGTTCTTGGGCAGGTCGCGGTTCTGGGCGTCGGCGAAGTGCTTGGCCGTGGTGGCGGCACAGGCGATGGCCAGGATGCCCATGGAGTAGTTGTAGCACTTCCACAGGGCGTTGTTGATGTCATCGGGCCAGTAGAAGCCCCAGATGTTGGGGACCGAGGCTACCAGGCAGAAGATGGACGAGAAGATGATGATGGGGATGACGGAGATAAAGCCGTCGCGGATCGCCTTGAGGTACTTGTTGCGGGCGATCGCGTTGAAAAAGGGCTGGCCCTTTTCGATGATGGCGATGAGTTGCTCCATGCAATGCTCCTAAGAGTCGGTGGGTTGGCAACGATGGTAGCTGTTGGCGTTCGGTTGCCAAAATGTTGACGTTGCCATTTTGCGACACAAAAAAAGACGCGAACCAGTGGTTCCTGTGCCTGCGAACCATCGATTCCTTATGCGTAAACGTTTGAGCCGCCCGGTGGCTCTGTGTTTGCGCAATGGCAACGTTAACATTCGGGCGACAAAAGCCGTTCGGGGAAGCAAGATTGTCGGTGAACGGTAGGTTTTGGGTGGTAAACGTATTGTGGGGGAGGTGTTGGATATACTTGAAGGCGTTCATTTGACTGCGTAGGGTGCCGCCAATGGCATCGTTGACATAGAAAGATCGACCTATGGCCGCTGTTAAAAAATCGGTTTCCGTTAAGGACGTGGCGCGTCTCGCGGGCGTCTCGGAGCAGACAGTCTCGCGTACGGTGCACGATTCGCCCAGCGTGCGCCCCGAGACCAAGGAGCGCGTGCGTGCCGCCATGCGCGAGCTGGGGTATCGTCCCAATTTTGCCGGTCGATCGCTGCGCCGCGGCAAGTTTAAGACCGTCGGCGTCGCTATGTTCAACATTACCGGCACCGGCAACCTCGACCGTATGGAGGGCTTTGCCGCCGCCGCCGACAAACACGGCTACGCCATCACCCTCACTAAAGTAGATGGGCATCCGTATACCCTCGAGAGCGCATCGTCGCGTATGAGCGCACTGCCGGTGGACGGTATGGTCGTGATTATGAACCGCATGCCGGCGGACTTTGGCACCTTCGAGCCGCTGCCTGGCATGCAGACGGTGCTCGTTACGATGCTGGAGCACCCGCTGTGCTCGACGGTCGATAACGACCAGTTCGATTGCTCGCGCCAGGTGGTCGAGTACTTGCTGGAGCAGGGGCACAAGACCGTGCACTTTATCTCGTGCCCCGAGCGCTCGCTTTCGGGTATGCGTCGCGAGGAAGGCTGGCGTGAGACATTGCGTGCGCATGGCATTGAGCCACCGCAGCTCGTCCGTGGCGATTGGACGGCACAGAGCGGGTATGCTGCCGGTCAGGCTCTGGCGGACGATCCGACCTGTACGGCCATTTATGCTTCCAACGACGCCATGGCCTACGGCTGCATTCGCGGGCTCGAGTCGCGCGGGAAGCGCGTGCCCCAGGACGTGAGCGTAGTGGGTGTTGACGATAGTCTGGGCGACATCGTGCCCGACCGTCGCCTGACCACGGTGCGCTTTGACAACAAGCGCGTCGGCATGTGGGCTGTCGACAAGATCGCCGGCGCCGAGGGGGTTGCGTCTGGCGTGGAGCACATGCTGATCCCTGGCATGCTCGTAGAGGGTGATACGGTGCGCGATGTACGCTAGGGTGCGGACCTGTTTGGGTTGCCACTAACTGTGTTCGATATTGTTCGCATTGGTTTAAAACCGTTCACGGGCGAAAATCGACCGTTCATAGCTCGAAATTGCGTTTTGCATTGTTCTGTTTTGTTTGAATGTTAATGTTTCTATCATACACAACGCAGCGCGTATGCCCGGACGCGATGCTCTCCATTGGTTCATATGTGAAAGGAACGCAATATGGCAACCAAAGAAGAAATCTCGATGGTTGGATTCGAGATCGTCGCATACGCGGGTGACGCCCAGACTGATCTGCTTGCAGCGCTCGATGCTGCTCGCGAGGGTGATTTTGAGAAGGCCGAACAGCTGCACAAGGATGCGAGCGATGCGCTCATTGGCGCCCACGACACGCAGACCAAGCTGCTTTCGCAGGAGGCCGGCGGCGGCGAGATGGAGATGACCTTCATCATGGCCCATGCTCAGGATACTCTCATGACCACCATGATCCTGGAGAAGCAGGCCCGCTTTACCATCGATGCCTACAAGCGCATCGCCGAGCTCGAGGCCAAGCTCGCTTAACGAGCCCTCACAACCAAGTCCCCTTCCAAAAGCTCTGCCGCTACCCGCGGCAGGGCTTTTTCTGTCCTCCTCCCCGCAACTCATCTCGAGATAGTCATTGGGGACGTTCTTAAACGACTAGTCATTGGGGACAGTCTTGGTGCGCACCGTTGTCCTCCCGTTCGATTTTTGCTCGGTGGGTATACTTCCTTTCGCATTAAACGCCGGACTGAGGAGGTATCCAAATGCCGGATAACGGGTCAATACAAAAAAGAGACGCGCATGAGATGGCTCATGGGCGTCCTGTCCAGATAACCGAGCATACGACGGTAACCGAGCTGCAGCCCAGCCTGTCCGATGTCGTGTGCGCAAACAAAAAGCTGCAGATTGGCTTTATCGTTGCGCTCGTGGTGCTGGCGCTACTGTCGGGCTTTGTGGCTCGTCCGCATTTTGCCGATACCAAGACTTGGGACTCCACCATCGAGGTCATCGATCAAAAGAAGGGCAATGTTTTGGCGCTCACGACCTCGTGCGTCGCCCTATCTGCGGGTATCACTGCGCTGCCGGGCGATACGGGAACGCCGGTTGCCGAGCAGCTCGCGCAGCTTTCGGGTAACTTGGGCATCGTGCTTGCCGTGCTCTACCTCGAGAAATACCTGCTGACCATTTTGTGGTCGGTTGGCTTGGGCATCTTAATCCCGTTTTCGTTGGTGCTCTTTGCGGTGTCGCTCGGCATTCACGGGCGCTGGAGCACGAGCGCTGTCCTGCGCCGTGTGGCGACGCGCGTGCTAGTGGTTGCCGTGATCGGTATGGCACTCGTGCCCGCGAGCGTATGGGTGTCGCAGAAGGTCGATGAAACGTATCGAGTGAGCATCGAGGCGGCCGAGCAAAAGGCGGCCGACGCTGCGGGTGCGGCAGATAGCGACAGCTCCAAAGTAAGCAAGAAAAAGACCGAGTCCACAGAGTCCAAGAACGTGCTTGAGCAGCTTGCCGACGGCGCCTCGGGTCTCGTCATGTCGGTAACCAGTGGTGCCAAGCAGATGACCGACGAGATCGTGCAGCAGGTGACCGACCTTATCGAAGGCGTCATCGTGATGATCGTGACCTCGTGCGTGATTCCATTGCTGGTGCTCGCGGCGTTTTTGTGGCTGGGACACACCCTGCTGGGGATTGATATCTCCGGTCCCGCGAACTATTTGACGGGCCGCTTTCTGAGTGCTCCGTCCAAGCATACCAAGAAGGGCGGGCAGTCCGAGTAACTAAAACAGCTGTATATACCGGGGCATATTACCGAAGGGCGACCGAGACACGTTCTCAGTCGCCCTTTTGTTTGTTGAACACGTGGTCACTACGTCCGCGCCGGGCCCAAACGGTCAGCAATCATCCGTAAACGGTATTTGTTCAAAAAAGAACAAAGACAAACAAATAATTGTTGCAGTCGGTGTTCGAATGTGTTCAAATAAACATGAACAGTGAAGAACCGCACATTCAGATGCCCGGACCTGAACGCGATTCAACACTTCCAAACAGAAACTACGCACCTGCGTATCTCTCAAGGAGGATGTCATGAGGGTTGTAATCGCTTCCGATGCCGACGGTATGTCGATGAAGGAGTCCATCAAGGAGATGCTCATCGCCGACGGTCACGAGGTCGTCGACTATTCCGAGACCCCTGCCGCGGACTTTGTCGATTCCGCGACCGCCGTTGCCAAGGACCTGCTGGAGCACAAGGATTCCCAGGGCTTCGCATTCGATAAGTACGGCGTCGGCTCCTATATGGCCGCCGTCAAGATCAAGGGCATGGTCGTCGCCAACATTTCCGACGAGCGTTCCGCATACATGACCCGCGAGCACAACGGCTCGCGCATGGTCACCATGGGCCCGGGCGTTGTGGGCACCGAGGTCGCCAAGAAGATCGCCCGCGAGTTCCTGCGCGCCCAGTACGCCGGCGGCCGTCACCAGATCCGTGTCGACATGCTCAACAAGATGGCCTAACGAGAGCCACCGAGAACTCGAACTTCTACCTCAACTTGTGAATTCAGACGAAAGGACGTTCTGATGAAGAAGACCATCGCAATCGGTTGCGACCATATCGTTACGGACGAGAAGATCTATCTGGCCGACCGCCTGGAGCAGGCTGGTTACAAGGTGCTCGACTGCGGCACCTACAGCCACACCCGTACGCACTATCCCATCTACGGTAAGGCCGTGGGCGAGGCTGTTGCTAGCGGCAAGGCCGACTTTGGCGTGGCCCTGTGCGGCACCGGCATCGGCATCACCAACGCCGTCAACAAGGTTCCCGGCGCCCGCTGCGCCCTGGTCCGCGACATGACCTCTGCCCTGTATGCCCGTCGCGAGCTCAACGCCAACATCGTGGGCTTTGGCGGCAAGATTACCGGCGAGTTCCTGATGGCCGATATCATGCTTGCCTTCCTGGAGGAGCCCTACGAGAAGACCCCCGAGCACGATGCCCTGATCGCCAAGATCGATGCCTGCAATAAGGCCGATGCCGAGGCTCAGGCTGACCCGCACTTCTTTGACGAGTTCCTCGAGAAGTGGGACCGCGGCGAATACCACGATTAGCGGGTATCCGGCGTAATTAACTAGTCCGTTGACGGCTCGCGTTTCTGTGATGGGGCGCGGGCCGGTTTGCTATCAGCCCAATTGGCCCAGCGGGCTGGACGTGCATTGTTCTTTTGTTTGCGGCGCTGCCTCATTACCTTTCTGCTAAAGGCACGACGTTCACAATGGATCGTGCGAGATGATATGTGAAGGAGAAGATTCCCATGGAGTTTGTTCTTGATAACGGTTCTATCCGCGTAGCACTGAGCACGGCGGGCGGGTCGTTCACTTCTATTGCGGCCAACGGCCGTGAGTACCTGTGGCAGGGTGATTCTTCGGTCTGGTCGGGCCAGGCACCCATTTGCTTCCCGATCTGCGGCGGCCTTCGTGACGGTCGCGCGATGACTATGGGTGGTCGCGAGGTCAAGCTCGCCCGCCATGGTTTTGCCCGCAAGCAGGAGTGGAAGCTCGAGAAGCAGAGTGACAACATGGTTGCGCTGAGCCTAAGCTCTGCCGACCATGCCGAGTTGCTCGAGCAGTACCCGTATCCGTTTAAGATCGTTGCTCGTTACACGATCGATTCGGAAAAGGTGGCCGTGTCGTACGAGGTGACCAATGAGGGCATCGAGGATATGCCATTCTTTGTGGGTGGTCACCCCGGCTTTAAGTGCCCGCTCGACGAGGGCGAGTCCTACGACGACTATGAACTTCGTTTCGATCAGCGTGAGGCGACCGAGCTTTGCACCGCTGTTCCCTCCACAGGCCTGATCGATGTCGAGCACCGTAGCAAGAACCCGATGGTCGGCCACGATCTGCCGCTTACCCATGAGCTCTTCGACTTCGCCGAGACCATCTTTGATGTGCTCGAGAGCCACGTGGTTACGCTGACCAAGAAAACCGAGGACAAGGGCGTGCGCCTGACGTTCCCCGATATGCCGTACCTGATTGTGTGGAGCAAGCCCGAGGGCGACTTTGTGGCTGTTGAACCGTGGGGTGGTCTGTCCACCTGCTCCGACGAGGACGATATTCTGGAGCACAAGCGTGGCTGCCTGGTTGCCAAGCCGGGGGAGACCGTCACCCGCGGCTTTGAGATCGAGATCCTTTAACGAGCTATCGTATGTTTGGGGTCGCGCGTGTCGTGCCCCGGAAACAGGAGTTCAATATGATTCTGACCGTTACCATGAACCCGTCGATCGATACGCGCTATCAGCTCGACAAGCTGATCATCGACGACGTGAACCGCGTGACGCCCGAAAAGACCGCTGGCGGCAAGGGCCTCAACGTGAGCCGCGTGCTGCTGCAGTTGGGCGACGATGTGCTCGCGACCGGCCTGCTTGGCGGTCACATGGGTGCCTATATGGCCGAGCTCATGGATGCCGATGGCGTCAAGAATGACTTTGTGCCCATTGCCGGCGAGACGCGCATCTGCCTGAATATTCTGCACGAGGGCAATCAGACCGAGCTGTTAGAGAGCGGCCCGCAGATTGCCCCGGCCGAGCTCGAGGCCTTTACGGCCAAGTTCGCCGAGCTTGCAGCGAAGGCGGACGTTGTGACGCTTTCGGGCTCGCTGCCGCGTGGCGTCGATGCCGGCTACTATGCCGAGCTCGTCAAGATCGCCGAGGAGGCGGGCGCCAAGGTGTTGCTCGACACCTCGGGTGCATCGCTGGAGGCCGCGCTGGAGTCCGACGCTAAGCCTGAGCTCGTAAAGCCCAATCTGACCGAGATTAACGGCCTGCTGGGTACGTCCTTTACGACCGATGATGTCGATGCCCTACGCGAGGCGCTTGCCGCCGATGGCCGCTTTGCCGGTATCCCCTGGGTTGTCGTTTCGATGGGCGCTGCCGGTTCGGTGGGCTTCCATGAGGGTCGCGCGTTCCGCGCCAAGACGCCCGCGATTGCGGCTGTGAACGCAACGGGTTCCGGCGACTCGACCATCGCCGGCTTTGCACATGCCATTGCTGCTGGCGCCGACGACGTCACGGTGCTCAAGACCGCCAATACCTGCGGCAAGCTTAACGCCATGGATCCCAAGACCGGCCACCTGGTCATGGATCGCTGGGACGAGGTCTACAACAGCGTTGAAGTAACGGAGCTTTAGGGTTGCGCGGTTTTCCAAACCGCGCAACGGCTCGACGCTGCGCGGGCCGCATTTGGACAATCTGACGTTCAACTTCAAGGGCGCGACCAGAAGGTCAGCGCCCTTTCGTTTCACGTCACCTTGTCTCAAATGCGGCCCGCTCGCTGCCGTTGCCAAAACATCGGCGTTGCCTTGCTTCGGGAATGCGGCAGATAGAGACCTTCCTTTTTGCCGGCAGTTTGGGACACTCCTTACGGGACACCCCCTCCACAGCGCCTATGCCAGCTTGTCGATTTGCCCAATCTCCCAGAGCGGAATATTGACGAGCGTGCCTTCGTCTCTATATGCCGCTAACGATGTTCTCACGCAGCGCTCGAGCTTGAACTTCTCGCAGGCAATCCTCAGGCTCTTTGCTTTGAGATTCTCTGCCGCCTTGACCTCGAGCGGAAGCACGGTCCCCGCATGGTCGACGGCAAAGTCAGTCTCTGCATTGCCGGAGGAGGATGACCAATACGCGGGAGTATTGCCTTGGAGCAAAAGCTCCTGTGCGACGTATTGCTCGGTCAGCGAGCCTTTGAACTCCGTAAAAACAGCGGGCCCGTTCAGAACAATGGCTGGCGTGAGGCCGGAGAGTGCTCCGAGGATGCCGGTGTCGATGCAGAACAGCTTGAAGCCCGAGAGATCCTCGTAGCTTGTGAGCGGTGCTCTTAGGGCGGAAACACGTGGTACCTTATGAACGATTCCATAGTCCATGAGCCACTGGAGGCTTTCCTCAAAATCGCGTGCGCGCGCCCCGGGACGAAGCGCGCCGTAGACGAACTTCTTGTTTTCCTTTGCGAGCTGGCCGGGAAGGGATTTCCAAACCAGCCTCATGCGCTCGACGATGCGGGCTGGCGCATGCTTGCCAAAATCGGATTCATAAGCTTCGATGATTTGCTGCTGAAGCCTGCGGGCCTCGATGAAATCGTGGGAGGCGGCGAAAGCGGAGACAACTTCTGGCATACCGCCGACAACGAGGTATTCCTTGAGCAGGCGCTCGAGCTTTTCGGAAACGTTTGCCAGCAGGTCCATGTCTGCGGCAAGGATGGCATCTGCGAGCGGATCGCCATCGACGGCACGAACGAACTCGACAAACCCCATGGGGCGCATGGTAAGCTGGTCGATCTTGCCGACGGGGAACGACTCGTTTTCGCGTCGGAGCGCGAGCCCCATATAGGAGCCGGCTGCCATGATATGGTATTCCGGCGCCAGCTCGTTGAAGTATTTGAGCGAGGTGATGCCACGCGGTGCCTCTTGGATTTCGTCGAAGATGATGAGCGTGTCTGTCGGCGTTATGGTCTGGCCGCGCAGGAGCTCTATCTGGGAGATGATGCGTTTGGGGTCAAGGCTTCCGTCGAACAGCGAACGTGCGCCCGGTTCGAGCATAAAGTCAAAACGGATGACGTTTTGATACTGCTGGCCTGCGAATTCGTTAAGAAGCCAGGTTTTTCCCGTCTGGCGGGCCCCCTTAAGCAGGAGGGGCTTGCGGTTTGCCCTAGATTTCCAAGCGATGAGTTCGTCCATTAGCTGTCGCTGCATACTGCCTCCTAACGATCATGTTTAGTATAAGACTGTTTTGGTCTTTCCATTGAAAAATGTGGGAATGAACCACGTCTTTCCATCGAATAATGTGGGAGGCAATCACGTTTTTCCATCGAATAATGTGAGGGTTTAGGTAGGCATCTGGGGACGTTCTTTTTCTGCCGGCAGTTTGGGACACTCCTTGCTTTGGTGTAAATTAGTTACCCTTGCATCAGAAAACGGCGCCCGTCGGCGATGTTGCCGGCGGGCGCCGCTGTCGTGTAGGCGCTATTTGTTGAGTGCGTGCGTTCGGGCCCGCGCTCTATAGCGAGTCGATGAAGCGCCGTTGGGCAGCGCGGCCGGCTTCGTCCCACTTAAAGACGCCGGCGTTGTCGAGCACGTGGCCAAACACCACGCCGACCTCTTCGTGCAGGATGTCGATGGCGTTGTCGGCCGTAAGCTCATCGGCGCGGCGGGCATAGACATCCTCGGCCCACGCGGCATGGCTGCGGCAAAGATCATCGCCTTCGAGCGCACCGGCAAGGTCGTAGCTGGCATCGGCCTTAGCTGCCAGCAGATGCTCGCGGACAGCGCCAAGCTCGGGAACCAGGCGCGGCGGAAGAATGGCCAGGCCCATGACCTCGATCAGGCCGATGTTCTCCTTTTTAATGTGGTGATACTCGGCATGCGGGTGGAACACGCCCAGCGGATGCTCGTCGGTCGTGATATTGCAGCGAAGCGCCAGGTAGGCCTCGTAGATTTCGCCGCCGGCATTGCCGCGGGAGTCTATGCGGCGGATGACGGGCGTCACGGTGTTGTGCGCCACGCCATCGGCTGTGTGCGCGATGACGCCCACAGACTCATCGGTCCACTCTCGCCAGGCGAGGATAATCTTCTCGGCAGCGTCGAGCAGCGCGCCGCGGTCGTGCGAGCGCAGGCGCAGCACCGAGAGCGGCCATTGCAGCACAGTGCCGGTGACTTGGTCAAATCCGGGCACGCTAAACTGCGAGACCTCGGCGGCATGCATCATGGGGAACTCGTGCGCGCCGCCCTGGAAGTGGTCGTGCGACAGAATCGAGCCACCCACGATGGGCAGGTCGGCGTTGGAGCCAATAAAGTAGTGCGGGAACAGGTCCACAAAGTCGAGCAGGCAGGTCAGGCCCTTGCGGTCGACGTGCATCGGACGATGCTCGGAGCTCATGGCAATGCAGTGCTCGTTAAAGTACGCGTACGGGCTGTACTGGAAGCCCCAGCGCTCGCCGTCGAGCTGGATGGGGATAACGCGCAGATTCTGGCGGGCGGGATGAGCGCCGCCGTCGGCTGCGGCGGAGCGTCCAGGGTAGCCCTCGTTCTCGATACAGAGCTGGCAGGCGGGATACTTCTCGCCCGTGTTCTTGGCTGCACCTGCTGCGGCGATATCGCGCGGGTCCTTCTCAGGCTTGGACAGGTTGATGGTGATCTCCAGGTCACCCCAGTTGGTGGGGGTGTTCCATTTGATGTTGCGTGCGATGGCGGCGCGGCGCACGTAGCCGGCGTCGCAGCACAGGCCGTAGAACCAGTCGGTCGCGGCGCGGGGCTCGTTGACGCCCATGCGTCCGTTGAACTCCTCGTTTACAACCGAAGGCCTCGGCATGAGCACGCCCATGATGCGCATGGCGATGCGATCGCGGCCCGATGCCGTGTCCTCGGCAGCACCGTTGGCAACGGCGGCCTCGGCAAGCGCGGCAAGCGTGCCTTCAAGGTCAAAGTCGGGCAGAGTATCGGGGTGCAAGAGCGAGAGTTTCTCAACCTGGAGCGCCCAGGCCATATCGAGCGCCGGCCCCGTAGCGCCGATGCACTCCAGAATGGTGTTGTATGCCCAGATGCGGTCGTCCTGTCCGATCATCGATCGGTGGATGGCATATTCGATGAGGCCCTGCGCAGCCTCGCGCACATCAGTCATTACAGCCATGCCGCGTAAGCCCCCTTGTCAGAAATCGCGTAGTGGCGGGCAGAGCCCTCGCCCAGCCAGCTGTTCATCTTGGTGATAAAGGTGTCGACCAGATCGAACGGCACGAAGGCCTGGATGGTGCCACCAAAGCCGCCACCGTGGATACGGACGGCGCCGCGGCCGTCGAGCACGTGCTCGGCCAGCGCCAGGGCATACATGGAAGGCTGCTCGGAACCCAGCTTGGCAACAACATTCTGCAGGTACATGGCAGAGCTGGCGCCGGACTCGCGCGTCAGGACCAGGAACTGGTCAATGTCGCCGGCGTTCAGGGCCGCCCAGCGCTTATCGACCAGGCCGTTCTCGTACCAGTAGTGAACGGCGCGCAGGCAGGCACGGTCGCCCAGCTTGGCGCGCAGCTCGGGGAGCTTGGCGTCAAAATCCGCCACGTTTACCTCGCACAGGCGTGCCTTGCCAAACTCGGCGGCGACGTCTTGCATTTCGCGCGGAACGGCGGCGTAGTCATCGGTGGCGGCCACGTGGTCGGCGCCGACCTTAACGAGCACGAGCGCGTAGCCATGATCCTCAAAGTTGAGCTCGAGCTTCTGAGTTTTAGGCTGAGCCTGGTCCTCAAAGTCCATGTAGGCAAGGCCGCCCAGGCACACGGCGGCCTGATCCATCAGACCGCAGGGCTTGCCGTAGTAGTTGTTCTCGGCGCGCTGGCTCATCTGCGCAAGCGCGACGGGCTCAATGGCGGGCGCGTCCCAGAGCGTCTCCATGGCGCGGCCGTACGCGGCCTCGACGGCGGCAGAGCTGGAAAGGCCGCCGCCCGAGGGAACGGAGCAGGTGAAGGCGAAGTCGAAGCCTTGGGGCTTAACGCCCAGAGCAGCGATTTCGTGGGCCATGCCGCGGACGAGGCTCGCGGACGTGCCCTTCTCAGACTCCTGAACGTCTAGCGTGTCGAGCGTGATCTCAAACGTAGGATAGCCCTCGTCGGCGACGCGAACCTTGTTGGTGTCGGTCGCCACGGCTATGCCGTCGACAGCGACATCGAGCGAGCCGGCGATAACATGGCCACCCTCGTGGTCGGTGTGGTTGCCGCTGATCTCGGAGCGGCCGGGTGCGTGCACGTAGAGCACCTGGCGATCGCCGATGGGGCCAAACTCCTCCTCAAACAGCTTGGTGAGCGTGGCGAATGTCTTTTCGTCGGGGGTGGTCATGGGAGTCCTTTCCTTGGCGCGCACGGATGAGTTTTGCGTCGATATGAGTACGTTAACAACTTGAAGCGGCATGAACTAAGTGTTCACGATGCCGCACGTTACGGGCTATGTTAACGTACTCATAACACATCGATTGTCACTTTTTGAGAATCTGGTAATCGGTAGAAATACAGCCGTGAACGGTACTGCCGTATGGACTTATAAAGCAGAAGAGATGCAGATAGAAAAAGTAGAGTACGTTAACATGCGTCCGACGATAGCGGGCCTCGGCGCGGGGTGTATTTCTGCCCGGGTTGGCATGCACGCTATTCAGATCTCGCAAGGGTGAAGGTGATCCTGTGGCAAGGCGCCCGTCCAACGATACCAGTTCGCGTCCGGTCTCCATGGCCGACGTCGCCCGCGCTGCTGGCGTTTCGCAGCAGACGGTTTCGCGCGTCGCCAACGGCTTGCCCAACGTCAACGAGCAG
Organism: uncultured Collinsella sp.; assembly: GCA_902492755.1. Taxonomy (GTDB): domain Bacteria; phylum Actinomycetota; class Coriobacteriia; order Coriobacteriales; family Coriobacteriaceae; genus Collinsella. The sequence continues at coordinate 29,006 of CABUNB010000021.1, forward strand.
ACGCGCCAGCGCGTGCAGGCCGCTATGCAAGAGCTCGGCTTTCGTCCGAGTTATGCCGGTCGCTCGCTGCGCGACGGCCGTTACCATTCGGTCGGCCTGTGCGTCAACGATGTTACCAAGTTTGGTAACCTCTCAATGATCGACGGCATCGCCAGCGCTGCTCGCGAGCATAATTGCGCCATCACGCTGGTCGAGATGTCCAAGACCGAGGAGTTTTCGCTTGCCGAGGCCACGCGTCGTATGGCTGCGCTGCCCGTGGACGGCATCATCATCGGCATGAGTCGCATGGCGCCCGATTTTGAGACGTTTGATCCACTGCCGGGCATTGGCACGGTCATCGTTACCATGTACGCACATCCGCGCGTGACCACGGTCGATTCCGACCATTACGGCTGCTCACTGTTGCTCATGGATCACCTGTTTGAGCTGGGACACGAGCGGATTCGCTATATTGGTGGCCCGTCGTTCTCGGTCGACGAGCAATTTCGTCGCGCCGGTTGGCAGGATGCGCTCGAGCGTAAACACATCGAGCCGGCAGAGCCGCTCGAGGGCGACTGGTCAGCCAACAGTGGTTACGAGGCCGGCAGGTATCTGGCCGAGCACGACCGCGCCATGACGGCGATTTACGCGGCAAACGACCAGATGGCAAACGGCGCCATTGCAGCGCTGCGTGATAGCGGTCTGCGCGTGCCCGAGGACGTGAGCGTGGTGGGCGTCGATGACTCGCTCGACGACTTTGTCGCACATAACGAGCTCACGACTGTTCGATTTGACTTGCATCAGCGTGGGCGCGAGGTGTTCGAGCATGCGGTTCCCGAGGCGGGTACGGTGGGCAAAACCGTTGCCATTCGTATTCCCGGCCAGCTCATCATTCGACATAGCACGGCGATACCGCGCACATAGTTTGTGCTGGTAAACGGCGATTTATCGCATTTCAATAACAATCGGTAAGGATGCCGGCAGATAGCTGTTGGGATGCAGCCGAGTGCTATGATAGACGGGCTCTTTTGTCTATCTAGGAGGCTTTGCCTGATGGAGATCACCAAGGATATCCGCTACGTTGGCGTCGACGATCACGACATTGACCTGTTCGAGGGCCAGTACGATGTGTCCGAGAACGGTATGGCATACAACAGCTACGTTATCTTGGGCGAAAAGATCGCTGTCGCTGATTCGGTCGACGGCGGTTTTGTCGACGAGTGGCTCGGTAACATCGAAGCCGTGCTCGACGGTCGCACGCCCGATTACCTGGTCGTCCATCACATGGAGCCCGATCACTCCGCTGGCATCGCCGCCTTTATGGAGCGCTATCCCCAGGCGCAGATTGTGGCCAGCATGGGCGCCTTCCGCATGATGGTCAACTACTTTGGCACCGATTATCCCGAGCGCAAGATGGTCGTCAAAGAGGGCGACGTGCTCGACCTGGGCGGCCACAGCCTGACCTTTGTCGGCGCCCCCAACGTGCACTGGCCTGAGGTGCTGTTCTCTTACGAGTCCACCGACAAGGTGCTCTTTAGCGCCGACGGCTTTGGCAAGTTTGGCGCCAACGATATCGAGGATCCGGAAGGGTGGGCCTGCGAGGCGCGCCGTTACTACTTTGGCATCGTGGGAAAGTTCGGCAAGTTCGTGCAGGCCGTGCTCAAGAAGGCCGCCGACCTGGACATCCAGATTATCTGTCCGCTCCATGGCCCCGTGCTGACCGAGAATCTGGGCTACTACCTCGACACCTACAACACCTGGTCGAGCTATCAGCCCGAGGACGAGGGCATCACCATTGCCTACGCGAGCGTCTACGGCCATCTGAAGGCTGCCGTTGAGGAGCTTGCATCTGCGCTCGAGGCCCGCGGCCAGAAGGTCTCCGTTTTTGACTTGGCTCGCGACGACATGGCCGAGGCCGTTGAGGATGCGTTCCGCTACGACCGTCTGGTGCTCGCCTCCATCACCTATCAGGGCGAGATCTTCCCGTCCATGAGCACCTTCATCCATACGCTCGCCGAGCACGCCTACCAGAACCGTACGGTGGCGCTCGTCGAGGCCGGCTCTTGGGCGCCTGCAGCTGCCAAGGTTATGACCAAGGAGCTCGAGGGCATGAAGGACATCACCCTGACGCAGAACAAGGTGACCGTGCTGGGCTCGCTCAACGACGCCTCGCGCGCTCAGATCGAGGCCCTTGCCGACGAGCTGTCCAAGTAGCGACACATTCACTTCTGATGCTCAACCACCACAAAGGAGACCTTTGTGGTGGTTTTTGTTTAAGCGCCGGCGATGAGGAGATTTGGGCGGGCGTTGTCGACGATCTCGGCGATTGAGGTGGCGACGGCGTGATCGGGGTCACGGTCCATCACGATGGCGTTGACGTCGATTAGCTCGGCAAAGCGGTACATGCCGCGTCCGTTGACCTTGCTCGCGTCCATGAGGGCGACGCTTTGACGTGCGGCGACGATCATGGCTGTTTTGGTCTCGGCCATCTGGGGGAAGTCCGTGGTAAAACCACAACCCGGGACAAAGGCGCCGGGGCACATGATGGCGAGGTCGGCGTGAACCATCTGCAGCGCCTGCATGGTGAGCGGACCGTACAGATAACGATGGCCCTTGCGCAGCGCGCCGCCCAGCATGACGACGTCGACCGAGGGCATGCTCTCGTCGATGTAATCGGCGATTGTAATGTCCGCCGTGATGACGGTGATGCCGTCGCGTTGGTCGAGCAGGCGGACAAATTCGAGCGCCGTGGTGCCCGAGTCGACGAGCAGGGTGTCGCCGTCGCTGACGAGCTCAATGGCGCTTTGCGCGATGGCCTGTTTGGCAGCAACGTTGACGTTAATGCGCCGGTCTTGCGTGGAGACGGTTAGGCGCTTGTGGAGTGACACGGCGCCACCATGCGTGCGGCGCAGCTTGCCAGCCTCGGCGAGGGCGTCCAGGTCGGCGCGGGCCGTGACGGAGGACACGCCAAAGGTCTGAGCGATTTCTGCTACCTGCACCGAGGCATTATGCTCGAGCATCTCCATGATGGCGGCGCGGCGTTCGTCGGCGAATGCACGGGTTGCAGTTTGGGCCATGACTGCTCCGTTCTCGGTCAAATTTGCAGGAATTGTGTTGACTCTATTTTCGTTCATTTTCTTTTTGAGTAAGAAAACGCCTTTCGAATACTTATCTTTTCTATAAAAGAAAGGCAATCAAGGCTCAAAACTCAATATCGAACACGTGCGCTCGGCACAAAACCCTTCCGTTTGCTTTTCAAAATTGAGAGTCTTGCTCTGCGGAGTGACAACATCCCGCACATTCATACCCGCTGAATTTCATACAATGAGCGCAGCAAAACGCAAGGTAAAACGCCTTGCGAACACGTACGCCCGATGTCCAGATGCGGGCGAGGGAGAGGAGCAAACGCTCATGGCACTTGTTACCACCGAAAAGATGCTCAAGGACGCTCAGGCCGGCCACTACGCCGTTGGCGCGTTCAACGTCGAGAACCTCGAGTTTGTTATGGCTGTTCTGGCCGCTGCCGAGGAGACCAAGTCCCCCGTCATCATGCAGACCACCCCGGGCACCATCAAGACCGCTGGCCTGGATTACTTCTACGGCATGGTCAAGGCTGCCGCCGAGCGCGCTTCCGTGCCCGTCGCTCTGCACCTCGATCACGGCGATGGCTATGACCGTTGCATGCAGGCTTTCCGCACGGGCTACACCTCCGTCATGATCGACGGTTCGCACGAGTCCTTCGAGGACAACATCGCTCTGACCAAGTCCGTCGCCGACGCTGGCCGCGCCATGGGCGTGCCCGTCGAGGCCGAGCTCGGCAAGGTTGGCGGCAAGGAGGACGACGGCCCTGCGGTTGAGGGCGAGAGCCCCTACACCGATCCGGCCGAGGCCAAGGAGTTCGTCGAGCGCACCGGCTGCACCTCTCTCGCTATTGGCGTTGGCACCAGCCACGGCGTGTACACGAGCGATCCGCACATCGAGCAGTCCGTGGTCAAGGCCATCCGCGACGCCGTCGACGTGCCGCTGGTTCTGCACGGCACCTCCGGTGTGCCCGATGAGCAGGTTGCCGAGGCTGTGAAGAACGGCATCTGCAAGGTCAACTACGCCACCGAGCTGCGTCAGGCCTACACCAAGGGCTTCATGGCCTACATGGCCGAGAACCCCGCCTGCTTCGACCCCAAGAAGCCGGCTAAGGAGGGTATGCGTGAGATCACCGAGCTGGTTAAGATCCGCATGACCAACCTCAACTCTGTGGGCAAAGCAGAGTAACAGCAAGGGTACTCTGATCCCACCGGGCGGTTTGGGCGGGTCCCGTACTTAGTTTCCAAAACGTCCTCGCGCATGAAGGCCCCCGTTGTCTCGCTTCTTCGAAGCGTTGACAACGGGGGCCTTCGCGCTGCGGAATGATTTTGGAAACTAAGTACGGGACCCGCCCAAACCGTCCTGCTCAATCGCCCTTGTAGCGTTAGTGTCGGAAAAATAAGACGTGGCTTTTTGCCCCCTGCGGAAAGATTGGGGAACTAAGCCCTCGTCCCTCCCAGGTTGACCTACTCGAGGTCGTCGCCCTTGTGGCGTTAGGTCTGAAAATAATAAGAAGCCTTCGCGCTGCGGAATGATTTTGGAAACTAAGTACGGGGACCCGCCCAAACCGTCCTGCTCCATCGCCCTTGTGGTGTTGGGGCTGAAAGGGTGGGACGCGTGGGTTATTTGGTTGTTAGGGTTAGTAGGTCGTTGGGGGTTTTGAGGTTGTAGGTGGCGTTTGGGATATCTTGGTGTGATCCCCATGCTGCTCGGGCAAAACTGACCCCTGCTGAAGTTGCGCATTGTTCGTCGTAGACGGTGTCGCCAACGTAGACGACGTTGCCAGGATTCGCGCCCGTACGCCGGAGATATTCGAGCATGGGAGCGGGTGCGGGTTTATGTTCGGTTGTGTCTTCGACGAGGATGATGTGCTCAAAATACTTATCGAAACCAAGGGGTGCAATATCTTTTGCGTATTCGTCGCGCGCACGTGAGGAGACGATGCCAAGTTTGCAGCCGCTATCGGCGAGTGTTGCGATGACTTCAAGCAAGCCTGGAAACACGCTGATGGTGCTTTTAAAGCTGGCGGCAACTTGGCACCAGCGATCCAACGTTGCCTGCGAGTAGATCCCAAGTTTCTCAAGGGCATCCTTGCCGGGTATGCCGAGGGCAAAGTCAAGCTCGTGTCGGGGAAGCGTTTTGCTGGTCTCTTCTTGGACAATCTGGACAAGCGATGACAGAACGCTTTCTTCTGTATCTGCCAATGTCCCATCAACGTCAAATACGATATGGTCAAAGTGCTTCATATGACTGCTCCTCTCTGTTGTTTGCCTGCAAGTTTGATGCAGTGACAGAAGAAGGGCTAGCGGGATTTCTGCCTGGTGCTATCGAGATTCTGCCTCGCTGCTCGATAGCTCGAAGGAGTGCATCCCATTTGTTCTTTAAATACCTGGCCAAGATGGCTTGCTGTCGCAAAGCCGCATTGGCGCGCGATTGTCTGGACCGTTCGCGTGGTGTGTGCCAAAAGTTCGCAAGCACGGTTTACGCGGTATGCGCGCAGATATGTCGCCGGGGTCGTTCCTGCGCAAGCTTCGATAATGCGGTAACACTCTCTTTCGCTTACGCCGGCTGCAGATGCCATCTGGGGCACATCTATAGCGGCTGCATAGTTTGCGTGGATATAGTCCAGGATTGCCTTGAACTGTACGTCGCGGTTGGTCATCCAAGAGGCGTTGTCGGAGGAAAAGAGCGGTTCGGCCTTGGCGTAAATCTGAATCCAGAGCTCTGACAAGCTATTCCGAAGCGCCATCTCGTTCTGCGGCCGTTGAAGGTCGTGGTTAAAGGAACTCTTTAGCAAATCGATAAAGGGCATATCGTCGGGGTTGGTGGGCGACCATTTGAGCACATCGACGCCTCGACATTGAAGTAATGGATTGATGTAGCGCTTTTGGAGACGTCCCGCGGGATCGCCGAGCATCGACGGCTGAAAGATATGCAGCATTTGAATGGCTGGCGCCGAATTGGGCGATTGCAGCGTGCTGTGCAAAACGCCGCCGTTGATAAAGCCGGCGGACCCTTCCTCAAAGCGTACGTGCTCATGAGCCGCGCGCGTTCGATAGTCAATCGCTCCCTGCTCCATGTAGAAAAGCTCAACTTCGGAATGCCAGTGCCAGGGGACGGAATTGCCCGGATAGCGAGCGAATTCTGCGCGTTCGGCAATATAAGGCCAGTCTTCGGCGGTCTCGGGAAACGCTTCCTCGCGTCCTCCGCGGTGCAATTCTATGTGATCCATGTTTCGCATGGCATCAGTATAAAGCGCGATGGGCTTAGATTGCTCTTGCCTGTTCGGGGAACGCCTTGTCTAGGGATGCTTGGAGTTTTTCGAAGGATGCTCGCAAGTTGAGGCCCTGATTAGTTGAGCGTTTGGCTTTTGTGGTGGGGGAGTCGAGGAGACCGTCTCTCTGTGTCGGGGGGAAGGAGAAAAGGTTTGCATGTTTTAGGGATGGCTGCTGTGCTGCGTCATTGGAGGAATACATGCTTATGCGGCCTCCTCGATGTCCACCAAAAGGTTGCGCACGGGGTGTGCTGCTAGGTCCCGTGCGTTGGCAGTATTATGCCGCGGCTGTTGCAAAGAAGCGCTAAAGAAAGGCTTAATGAGGTTTGCGATTACGGTGAAACCGCAGGTCAAAGCTATCGAGTAACACTCTTGAAAGGTTTTGAGCTTAAGGGCTTTCTAAGGTTTGTGGCACGGATGTGGCGCGGGCGTGTGGGGTCTGTGAATGGCTCGTTCTAGCGCTGCGGCTCTGCGGCTCGCACCGTTTTGATGACCTGTTCCATCGTGGCGTCGATGCGGTCCTTTTTGAGTTCGCATTCCCAGATAGTTATGGGTGTCCAGCCCATTTCGGTGAGCGCTGCCACGGCAGCGCGGTCGCGCTCGACGTTGCGACGGAACTTTGCTTCCCAAAACTCAACGTTGCGCTTGGGCTGGCTGGGGTTGCACTTGGGGCAGCGGTGCCAAAAGCAGCCGTTGACGAAGATGGCGATCTTGCGGCCGGGGAAGGCGATGTCGGGCTTGCCGGGGACCTTCCATTCCAGGCGATAGCCCGTAAGGCCCGCGGCGCGCAGGCGCTGGCGAACGAGCAGCTCGGGCTTGGTGTTGGCGCGCTTGTTGCCCTTCATGGACTTTTTGATGGCGGCGCGACGGCGCACTAGTTCACGCTCGTCGGCGGAGAGGTCCGAGGTGTCGACGCCGTCGAGCAGGCCGGGCTTGGTGCGCTTTTTGGAGCGGCGCATGGTTTTGCGCTTGGGCTTGGTGGTGGGTTTGTCGGCCGTAGTGGCCTCAGCGTCATCGGCGGCGCTTGCCTCGAGCCGGTCTTCCTTCAGCTCAATCAGGGCATCAATGAGCCCCTTGTCGGCGGGCATCCACTCAACGGTGGCAAGCGAGGTGCGTGGAATCCAGCGGATATCGAGCTGACGGTCGTGCTTCTGGGGCTCGTCGGATTCATCGGCGAGCGAGCAGTAGTAACACTCCATCGAAAGATGAAAATCGGGGTAGTCGTACTCAACGGTATAGAAATCGCGCAGGTTGGTGACCTTTACCTGCAGCTCTTCCATAAGTTCGCGGCGCACGGCGTCTTCGGGCGTCTCGCCACGCATGAGCTTGCCGCCCGGAAACTCCCAAAGCCCCTGCATGTCGCCGTAGCCGCGCTGCACGGCCAGCAGCTCGTCGGATCCTTCCTTGCGAATGATCCCAGCAGCAACATGAACGGTCTTCAACAGGAGTCCTTCCTCAACATCAATACGTAACAGGGTGGCTACCCGTACCTTACACAACGGTAAGGCAAGCGTAAGCCATATCGATGGTAGCCGACTCGTCTCCTTGCGACTATAGATGCCGTAGACTAATCGCAAGAAAGGACTCGGTATGCAAACCATGCAAGCGGCGACTCCGGTACTGGAGGTCGCGCATCTCGAAAAGGTATACGGCGCACTGGGCAACGTGACCCGCGCGCTCAACGACGTCAACTTTACCGTCAACCGCGGCGAGTTCGTGGGTATCATGGGTGCCTCGGGCTCGGGTAAGTCGACGCTGCTCAACTGCGTGTCGACCATCGATAGCGCCACGAGCGGCACCATCCGCATCAACGGCCAGGATGTGACGCGCATGAAGCAGGCCAAGCTCTCGCAGTTTCGCCGCGAGGAGCTGGGCTTTATCTTCCAGGACTCTAACCTGCTCGACACGCTCACGGCGCGCGAGAACATTGCCCTGCCGCTCACCATCGCCCGCACAAACTCGGCAGAGATCTCGACCCGCGTGCAGGATGTGGCAGCGCGCCTGTCTATCAGTCAGGTGCTCGACAAGTATCCCTACCAGATGTCCGGCGGTCAGCAACAGCGCGTTGCCGCGGCTCGCGCGCTCGTCACCGACCCCACCATGATTATGGCCGACGAGCCCACCGGCGCCCTCGATTCCAAGAGCGCTCGCCTGCTGCTCGAGAGCCTGGAGGCCCTTAACCGCCGTCTGCGCGCCACCGTGCTCATGGTCACGCACGACAGCTTTGCCGCCAGCTACACGAGCCGTGTGCTGTTTATTCGCGACGGCAAGATCTTCACCGAGCTGCGCCGCGGCGACACCGACCGCCGAGAGTTCTTCGACCGCATTATGGAGGTCGTTGCCATGATGGGCGGTGAGGGCTCCGATGCTCTGTAAACTCGCTTGGGGCAACGTCCGCCGCGCCGGTCGCGACTACCTCGTTTACCTTTTGACGCTCACCCTGGGCGTCACGGTCTTCTATGCCTTTAACACCGTCTCGATGCAGGTCGACATCGCCGGAATCGATGAAGAGGGCTTGGCGCAGGTTATGGGCAGCATGCTCGGCTACCTGACGTACTTTTTGGCCGGTGTCATGGCCTTTTTGATGGTGTATGCCAATAACTTCATCATGAAACGCCGCAAAAAGGAGTTTGGCCTGTACCAGGTGCTCGGCATGGGGCGCGGGCGCGTCGCCACGATCATGGCGCTCGAGACCGTGATCGTTTCGGTCGGCGCCTTTGTCGCCGGCATTGTGCTGGGCGTGGGGCTCTCCCAGCTCATGACGTTCTTTACGGCCTCGCTCTTTAAGACACAGATCGCCAATTTCCACTTCTTTTTCTCGGTGCATGCGTTCAATCTGACCCTTGCCTGCATGCTCGTGATGTTCGTACTCACGCTACTGCTGAACCTTCGCGCCGTGCGTCGTACCAAACTCATCGAGCTTATGGGTGCCGAGCGTCGCAACGAGAGCATCAAGACACGCAACCCCTGGATCGCGATTGCCATCTTTGCCGTGGGCGTGGTGCTGGTGGGCGTTGCTTATTGCCGCCTGCTGCGCGACGGCTTTCCACTCACCGCGACGGGCGATAAGCTGGAACAGGCAATGATGCAGTTCGGCATCACCACGGCTATGGTCACGGCGGGCACCTTTGCACTGTTCTGGGGTCTTTCGGGCATGCTCATCAAGCTGCTACAGAGTCTGCGCAGTGTGTATTGGCGCGGTCTCAACATGTTTACCGTGCGCCAGCTTTCGGCCAAGGTCAATACGGTGTGCTTTTCGATGGGCGTCATCGCGATGATTCTGTTTTTGGCCATTACCTCGGTGACCTGCGGTATGTCGATTGCCAACGTGATGAACGAGAATCTGGAGCGCTATAACCCTGTTGACGTGTCTCAGACGTATGTCTATTACACGCCCGAAACGCTCGACTACTACAAGCAGTATGTCAATCCGTCTGAGGCCGATCGCATGGTGCTGGCCGATGCAACGGTCGATTTGTACGCTGCATGGCATGGCGAGCGCAAGTCGGCGGACAACAACGACGAGACCGGCAAGAAGGTCAATATCGCTGATGTTGCTGGTGAGCATGTGCAGATCGATTCGTATCTGAGTTACCCGCTTGGCGGCTCGGGCCCCTCGGTGGTGGCAGGCGAGATGTGCAAGACCATGGGCGAAAAGCTTCCCAAGGCGCTCGAGGGCAGCAATGCCGATGATATGGGCCTGTTTGTGACGCCGGCGAGCCAGTACAACAAACTGCGCCAGATGATGGGCGAGGAGCCGGTGAGCATTGGCCGCGACCAGTACGTGCTTACGTGTGATATGGGCGGCGAGCTGGGCGACCTGTACACCAAATACATGGCCGGCGGCTATACCCTCACCTTGGGCGGGCATACGCTCAAGCCCGCAACCGATAAGTCGGACGAAGACACGGCGGCCATCGCCAACTCGGCGATGGGCAGCAATCCCGGTACCGTGGTCGTAGCCGATGAGCTGTTGTCCCAACTTAATCTGCAGCCGTCTTCCAGTAATCTGCTCGTTAACTACAAACAGGGGATGGATACGATCGAGGCAGACGAGAGCATTAAATACACCTTGCTCGATAATCTGCTCGTTGACGGCAAGGAGCCTGGGTCGTGGGGAGTCTTCATCACACGTTCCGAGATGTACACGCAAGCAGCGCAGATGAACGGCATGATTAGCTATCTGGCCATCTACATTGGCTTTGTACTGGTCGTTGCGTGCGCGGCGATTCTGTCGATCCAGCAGCTCTCCAATGTGGCCGACGGCAGCCGCAGCTATCGTGTGCTGGCACAGATCGGCTGTGACGACCGTCAGATCCGGCATTCGGTGATGGCGCAGCAAGCGGTGTTCTTTCTGTTCCCGCTGGCAGTGGGCCTGGCGCACTCCTTTGTGGCGCTCAAGGTGATTATCGAGCTGGTGAGCATATTCGGAGATATGAGCATCGGCGGCACCGTGGGCCTCACCTGTGCGATCTTCCTGGCGGCCTACGGCGGCTACTTCCTGGTGACCTACCTCATGAGCACCGGCATGGTGCAAGCTGCCATCGCCACCCGCTACAGCGAGTAACAAGCGGACAAAACCGTCGCAAAACCAACGCAAACAACCGCCGCGAAGGGAGTCCAGCCCCCCTTCGCGGCGTTTTTTTGTCTGACTGATGAGTCTCAAGGCCAAGTGAGTAGACTTTTTTGGATCTGTCGAGCACATCGCGGGTGGCGCCCAATAAAACCGACGCTCCTATAAGTTGTCAAGAGGCAGTTTGCGGGAGCGCTCCCTGCAATTCGCACAGGAGCTCGTAATACATCCTCTCCAGTTTCGTCGACCGCCGTCTCCCATGTTCCAGGTGCCCGAGTGTGGCTGCGGACAGGCCGAGCTCCGCGGCGGCCTGCCTCTGGGTCACCCGCATCGCCTTGCGCATCTTCGCGAG
>CABUNB010000022.1 GCA_902492755.1 uncultured Collinsella sp.
TGCCGCCCACCAGCGGCACTACGAACACCGCCCTCCAGCCAAACAACGTGCACATAAGACCGCTGATCACAGGTCCAAACGCCGGCCCTAGCGTAATGCAGGCACCGCCCAGACTCAGGTACAGACCGAGCTTCTCACGCGGGGCGCAAGACAGCACCACGTTCATCATGAGCGGAAACAAGATGCCCGATCCCGCAGCCTGCAAAATACGACTTGGCAGCAAAACAGTAAACGACGGGGCGACCAGGCACAGGACTTCTCCGGCGACCGTGCATCCGCATGCGAAAAACAGCAGCTTGCGCGTCGAGAAACGACCGGAAAGAAAGGCCATGATGGCCGTAAAGATCGACGTCACGATCATGTAGCCCGAAACAAGCCACTGCGCCGTGGTGGCACCCACCGAAAAGGCCGCCATAATGGCGTGCAACGCCACGTTAATGATGTTCTCGTTAAACGCAGCAACAAAGGCTGCGATATACATTACGACGAGAAGCGCCGCAGTACCCGATGGCGTTACTTTAACTTGTTGCTGAGATTTGTTCCCCATGCATTTCCTTCCTCTTGGAACGACAGTCGCATCGCCCCAGAGGAACAGTCCAGGGCGAACATGAGCCCTAGACTTACGCCAGACGCCGCACGCGGCGAATCTGGCAACATGGTCCAACGTCGAAAGATTGTAACGCGGACGTGCAGCTTTCCTTACGCGCTATTATTAAAAGTCCACGAAAGCATGAGACATGAGGAGCCCGCCATGATTAAGCCCATCATGAAATCCGAGTTCTTTTTGCGCCTGCCTTCCGAAGACGCGGGCCCCGATGACGCCGTGACCGGGCAGGACCTCCTGGATACGCTCCATGAGCATGAGCACGAGTGCGTGGGCCTCGCCGCCAATATGATTGGCGTGCGCAAACGCATCATCTGCGTAAAGGACGGCAACAGGGCGCTCCTGATGTACAACCCTCAAATTCTTGAGCAGGTCAATGCCTATCAGACGAGCGAAGAATGTCTCTCGCTGATCGGCGAGCGTCCCTGTACCCGCTATCGCCGCATTAAGGTGGAGTATTTGGACGAGAACTTCGTTCACCGCATCAAAAACTTCTCGGGCTACACCGCCGAGATCATCCAACACGAAATCGACCACTGTTGCGGAATCGTTATTTAGTTCCGCCGATTCAAGAAAGCTCCCTGCAGCAAAACAACTGCAGGGAGCTTTTCATAGTGCGGAACTTCTATCCCACTAGCTCTGGCGGTAATGGTCAAAGAAGTCGGCGAGGTCTTCGAGGGACTCTTTGAGTACTTCCATGCGTGGCAGGTACACGATACGGAAGTGGTCGGGCTCAGCCCAGTTGAAGCCGCCGCCGCGCGTGATCAGGATCTTCTTCTCGTGCAGCAGGTCAAGGGCGAACTGCTCGTCATCGGTGATGTTGAACTTCTTCACATCCATCTTGGGGAAGATGTAGAACGCCGCGCGCGGCTTGACCACCGAGATGCCGTCAATCTTGTTGAGCGCCTCATACACAAAGTTGCGCTGCTCGTAGACACGACCGCCGGGGCGGATGTAGTCGTTGACGGACTGGTGTCCGCCGAGCGCCGTCTGAACGATCGACTGAGCCGGCACGTTGGAGCACAGGCGCATGTTGGAGAGCATGTTGATGCCCATGATGAAGTCGCTCATGCAGCGTTGGTTGCCCGAAAGCACCATCCAGCCAATACGATAGCCCGCGATCATGTGCGACTTGGACAGACCGCTAAAGGTAACGCAGGGCAGGTCGGGGGCGAGCGAGGCAATCGAGACGTGCTCGTAGCCGTCCATGCACAGGCGGTCGTAGATCTCATCGGCAAAGATCATCAGCTGATGCCTGCGTGCAACCTCGACGATGCCCTCGAGCACCTCGCGCGGATAGACGGAACCCGTGGGGTTGTTGGGGTTGATGATGACGAGGGCTTTGGTCGCGCTCGTGATCTTGGACTCCATATCCTCCAGGTCGGGATACCAATCGGCCTGCTCGTCGCACAGATAGTGCACGGGATGACCGCCGGCAAGGGTTGCGCACGCCGTCCAGAGCGGATAGTCGGGGCTGGGGATCAGAATCTCGTCGCCATTGTCGAGCAGCGCGTTCATCGAAAGCTGAATGAGCTCGGATACGCCGTTGCCCGTGTAGATGTGCTCCATCTGAACATTGGGCAGGCCCTTGATCTGCGAGTACTGCATAATCGCCTTGCGTGCAGAGAACAGGCCGCGCGAGTTGGAATAGCCTTCGCAGTCGGGCAGCTGCTGGCGCATGTCCTTGATGACCTCATCGGGCGTGCGGAAACCGAAGGGCGCCGGGTTGCCGATATTGAGCTTGAGAATACGCTCGCCCTCGTCCTCCATACGGGCGGCCTCGTCGACGACGGGACCGCGCACGTCATACAGGACGTTATCGAGCTTGGTGGATTTAGAAAAAGTACGCATGGTGGCGCTCCTTGCAATTTGAGCTGAGGGATGGGGTTCGGGCTTGGAATCGTTGCGGGGAGATGATTCCTCGCCTTGGTCGGCGTCACCGGCGAGCAGCCAGGTAACATCGACCTCCAAAATACGGGCGAGCAGCTCTGCCACATCGCGCCGCGGGATCGTCTTGCCGCTCACATATTGGCTCATCTGACTCTTGCCGAGTTTTTTGCCGAGCATCTCCGATGCACGAATCACGTCCGACTGTCGAACGCCGCGATCGGACATAGCCTGTCGCAGGCGATCGCTAAACGTCTCTTGGGCCACTAGAACCTCCTTGCTGGCAAAGTTCAATTTATAGAACACGAATTGAACCAGAGTTCAATTTAGGCAGCAGTATAACGCGGCACCTCATTCGAAAGTTCAATTTCATAAGAAAATGTACCGGACTCTGAGATTTGCCCAAAGCGGACAATGACGTGTACACGTTTAGAGGTATTCGAGGAAACGAGCGGCAGCAAGCGAAACATCGGCCGTTCGATATATGGCGTTGATCTGCCGATGGGGATGTCCCTCGAGCGGGCGCACGGCAACATCGAACTGGCAGCGCCGTAAGATGAGCGCCGGAAGGACGCTCACGCCCAGGCCGTCCTCGACCATGGCCATAATCGCATAGTCATCCCAGGTCGACAGCTTTGAGCGCACGGTCAGCCCCGCTCGACGGAACAGCGGCGTAATCTCGTCATCGGTGCCGCGTTCCAGCAGAATAAACTGCTCGTTGGCCAAATCGGCAAGGGAAACGACCTCCGCGGTGGCAAGCGAGGAGTCCGCTGGCACCACGGCCATCAGCTCGTCTTGCACCAACGGCCGCGACGCCATGCCGGCGCCGCGTGGCTCACGCGGGATAAAACCCAGGTCACAACGACCCTCAGCCACCCATTGTTCAATCTCTGAGTAATCGCCCATCAGCAACTCATAATCGACGTCTGGGTGATCGGCGCGAAAGCGCGCGATCACCGGCGGCAGCACGTGGGTCGCCACACTCGAAAACGTACCGATGCAGATTTTGCCGCGCATGAGCCCACGCATCTCATCCACCCGTCGCTGCAAACGAACAAATTCCTCGCATAACGCCTCGACCGCCGGCATAACTTGCCGCCCATCGGCAGAAAGCACTACGCCCTCGCGGCTTCTATCGAGCACTTTAAAGCCCCAGTCGGCCTCGAGATCGGCCACCATACGGCTCACGCCCGACTGCGAATAGCTCAGGCGCTCGGCGGCGCGCGTAAAACTGCCGGCGCGCACGGTCTCGAGCAGCACCTGCATCTTTTGAATATTCGTTTCCACGGCACCCCTCCACCTTTGCATGAGTCTTTGTCATGTTATCCATGCATTATATTCGCTTTTCTTCTAAAACGAGTTCACCCATAGTGAACATGCTCGGATATAGAGGGGATGTCAGCGCATGAACAACGGACTGTTTACGTACTTAGCAGCATTGCTATTGTTTGGCTCCAACGGCATCATCGCCGCTGCCATCGCACTGCCGAGCTCCGATATCGTGCTACTACGCACGTTTTTGGGCGCACTCTCGCTTGTCACCATCCTCGCCATCACCCAACGCCATAAGTTGCAGGCGCCATCTCGCCCCCGCGAAGCCGCAGCCCTCCTCCTCTCGGGAGCCGCGCTGGGCGCCAGCTGGATTTTTCTGTTCCGCGCCTACCAGACGATCGGCGTCGGCGTATCCTCGCTGCTGTACTACTGCGGCCCCATCATTGTCATGGCGCTCTCCCCGCTCATCTTTGGCGAAAAGCTGACCGGCGGCAAAATCGCCGGCTTCATCGCCGTTGCTTGCGGTGCTTTTCTCATTGCAGCGCAAGGTCTAGGCGGCAATATGCCCATTGCTGGTATCGCTTGCGGAATCGCCTCGGCATTTTGCTATGCGCTGATGGTCATCGCTAGCAAGGGTGCGCCACACATCGAAGGCCTCGAAAACTCCACGCTCCAGGTGAGCGCCGCCTTTGTGACCGCACTGGTCCTCACGCTCATCACGCAGGGCGTCCCCTCATTCCTGTCCGCCGGCGTCGCCGCCGGTATTGATTGGCGCGCCGTCGTCATGCTCGGCGTCGTCAACACCGGCATCGGTTGCCTGCTCTACTTTAGTGCCGTCGCCAAACTGCCCGTCCAGACCGTCGCGGTTGTCGGCTACCTCGAGCCGCTTTCGGCCGTCGTGTTCTCCGCCGTCCTTTTAGGCGAAGCCATAACACCGGTCCGCCTGATGGGCGCCGCACTTATCATCGGCGGTGCGATCTTTTGCGAACTCGCCGGTAAGCGCGCAAGCGCCAAGGCCGGTATCGCCCAGGCAGTACGCGCCTAAACGCCCCTCTTCAGTTCAAAGCAGGGGTGCGTCCGCGATTAACACACTGCAGCAAACCATACAGCGGATACGCCCCTGTTTTGAAATGCTACCTGCGTACATGAATAATCCCCAGCTGGGGATTATTGTCTAAAACACCCCGATGTGCCAAACTGCTCTTAAATGTATAAAGATGGCATAAAGGTCTACTGCTCTTTGCAGAGGCCAGATGTCCAAGGGAGTCCACGTGGCACACAACAAGCTGGAGGCAAGCCTCCAAGACCAGCATAGTCAGGGCGGGCATGGCGCCATCCCCCTCTCCGCTGGCATGTTGCTCGTAACGCTCGGCGTCGTCTACGGCGACATCGGCACGAGCCCCATGTACACCATGAAATCAATCGTCGCCAACAACGGCGGCATCGGTACCGTCAGCGAGGACATGATCCTGGGCGCGCTTTCGCTCGTCATCTGGACCATGACGCTCGTGACCACGGTCAAGTACGTGGTAATCGCCATGAAGGCCGACAACCACAACGAAGGCGGCATCTTCGCCCTGTTCAGTCTCGTGCGCAAGGTGGCGCCATGGCTGATTCTCCCCGCCATGATCGGCGGCGCGGCACTGCTTGCCGACGGCATCCTCACCCCCGCCGTCACGGTCACCACAGCCATCGAGGGTCTGCGCACCATCGAATGGGGCCATGCGCTGCTGGGCGACGGCCAGACCAACGTCATCATCATCACCATCATCATTATCTGCGGCCTATTTGCCATGCAGCGCGCCGGCACCTCGTCAATCGGCAAGCTCTTCGGCCCGCTCATGACGCTGTGGTTCCTGTTCCTGGCAGGCGCCGGTCTGTTCAACATGCTCGGCAACCTGTCCATCTTGCGCGCGCTCAACCCCATCCGCGGCATTATGTTCCTGTTCTCGCCCATCAACCATTCGGGCATCATGGTGCTCGGCTTTGTCTTCCTGTCGACAACCGGTGCCGAGGCACTCTACTCGGACATGGGCCACGTGGGCAAGGCAAACATCTATGCATCCTGGCCATTTGTTAAGGCGGCCCTTATCCTCAACTATCTGGGTCAGGGAGCTTGGCTACTCGCCAATAACTCCAACCCCCAGATGCTCGCGATGGATATCGTCAACCCGTTCTATATGATGCTCCCCGAGCCCCTACGCCCCTTTGCCATCGTACTTTCGGCCGTGGCGGCCATCATCGCCTCACAGGCGCTCATCACCGGCTCGTTCTCGCTGGTATCCGAGGCAACGCGCCTCAACCTTATGCCGCACCTGCGCATCCACTACCCCAGCGACACCAAAGGTCAGCTCTATATTCCACTCGTCAATAACATCATGTGGGTCGGCTGCATCTTCATCGTGCTGCTGTTCCAAAACTCCGAGCGCATGGAGAGTGCCTACGGCCTCGCCATTACCGTGACCATGCTTATGACCACCACGCTTTTGACGAGCTATATCGCCGGCATTCTCAAGCACAAGCTGGGCGCCTGCGTCTTCGCCCTGCTCTTCGGCGCCATTGAGCTGTGCTTTTTCGCCTCGTGCCTCACCATGTTCTTTGACGGCGGCTATGTGATGATCTTCTTGGCCGCACTGCTGTTTGGCCTTATGTATGTGTGGCGTCGCGGCACCGCCATCGAGCGCACGCAGACGATTCTGCTGCCCGTCTCCAAGTACATCGACCAGCTCAATCGCCTGCGCAATGACGAGACCTATCCCGTGCTCGCCGACAATCTGGTATTTCTCACCAACAGCCCCGACCCGCTCACACTCGACCGCGACGTGCTCTATTCCATCCTGGACAAGCACCCCAAGCGCGCCAAGGCATATTGGTTCATCAACGTGCACGTTACCGACGAACCCTATACGCACGAGTATTCCGTCGAGACCTTTGGCACGGACTTTTTGTTCCGCGTGCGCTTGGACCTGGGCTTTAAGGTCAACCAGCGCGTTAACGCCTACCTGCGCCAGATTGTTGGCGACCTGATGGCATCGGGCGAGCTGCCGCCGCAGCACCACACCTACTCCATCTACGAGACGCGCGGCAACGTGGGCGACTTCCGTTTTTGCATGCTGCGCAAGATGCTTGCCCCCGAAACGGACATCAACCGCAACGACCACCGCGTGATGGCCATCAAGTACGCCGTCCGCCGCGCCTGCGGAAGCCCGGCACGTTGGTATGGTCTCGAGAACTCGGCCATCATCATTGAGTACGTACCGCTCTTTGCCCGCATGCGCCCGGCCGTCAAACTTGTGCGCACCCAGGTGCCGCTCGAGGTTCAGATCGAAGAGGCCGAGGAAATGGAGGTCGACATCTTCTCGGACGACTTGGTCAACGGCAACGAGGCCGGCAAGAGCATGAACGTCGATCCCACCGAGCTGCTCGAGAGCGTCGCCGATACGCCTGAACAGCAACTCGACGGACTCGAGAGCACCCAGTTCAACGACGCCAACTTCTAACACGCCACCAGCCATTGACGGCAACGGCCTCGCATCTCATAAGAGGTGCGAGGCCGTTTTATGTCGCAACGGACCAGTGAGCTACGAGCGACGCGGCTCGGGAACCACGAGCCTATCGGGGCTCGCGCCCTCGGCATCCATCAGGCTCACGTAGCGAATCGACGGATCCCCATACATCGCGTAGTAATAATTGCCCGTGCGCGCGCTAAAGCATCCGGTATAGATAGTCTTCTCGAACTTGCCATCGCCCATCCTGGACGCCCCCTCAATCATCACCACGCCCTCGAGTGAACGGAACATGCGGACGACGTTTTCGGTCTCGCTCTCCTTTTGCGGGTAATTGGCATTGAGGTACGCCGCCTTTACAAAACGGCTCGGCGAATAGCAATCGCCCGGAATACCGCGCATGCCGGCACCCGCGCCATAGGGCTTGAGCTCGGCGCCACGCCATGTCGCCGTCTGCGGAAAATCGCTTGTGGCAGTGATATAGGTGCGCAGGTTTTCCATGTGCCACGGGAAGGTCGGCTGGTTGGCAAGGGTGTCGACCGGATCGTCGTATACATGCAGGCCGTCAGCCATCATTTCGACCACGATGCTGCGCTGGCTGTCGCCGATAATCCAATGGAGCAGCGACACGCCCAGCCCCTCTCCTGCAGATTTGGCGACAATCACCGTATCGCGCAGCGCGGTCTCGACCTCATCGACCGTCGAGAACGTCGCTGCCACCCACAGGGGAAACTCATAGGCCGCGATATTGGTCTTGCCGTCGACAGGGTCCTCGGCATACTCGGCATAACCCGGGAAATTGAGACCCGCCACGGCGAGGCCCGCATCGTTGCCGCAGTCGAAGAACATAGGGTAGTTCTTGTAATCGATGCACATGCCGATTACCGCGTGTGCCGCCGACGCATCGTCGATAAACGAATACGGAATGTGGAACCCGCGCGGCATCACGCGAACCTGTTGGCCGTAGTCAAAGCTCCAGTCGAGGTTGCGGCCCAGATACATGTGGCCAGAATTATCGGTAAATCGAATGCTCGTGCACATAGCGCCTCCTAGCTTTACGTTCTTGCTAAGTTCATTGTCACCAAACAAAAAGGCGCTAAACACAAAAGCCCGGACATGACAACAATGTCACGCCCGGGCCAAAAGAGACGAAGTGCGGTGCTTTGGTCCCCTAGACCAACTTTCCAAGACAGTGGTCGATCATATGCTGGACCATCTGTGCCTCGAAGCCGACGAAGTCCTGCTTGCGCTCGCGCATCTTGCCGTCAACGATCACGTCATAAGCAACCTTGCACTTGATATAGCGCGTGGACTTGGTGACCTCCTCGTGCGTCAGGCAGCTCTCCTCCATCTTGCTGGCGCCCAGGCCAAACACCAGACGGGGGTTGTAGAGCACGTGGGGCTCGCCGGCATCGTCCAAATAGACGCAGACCTTCTTGGTGACGCCGATCTGGTTGGCGGCCAAGCAGCCGGCATCATCGAGCGACTTGATGGTATCGATCAGGTCCTGAGCAACCGACTCGTCCTCGACGGTCGCAACCTCGCAACGCTGGGACAGGATAGCCTCGTCGTGGCAAAGCTCTTTAATCATACGTTCCTCCATAGGGGTCGTTGTAACCGCTTAAGTATACGGTACCCACACATTCTCATGCGAAAAATACCGTCCGTCTGCTACAAAGCGCCGAACATCAACATGCGAGGAACAACAGCGTCGTAAAGGGGCTATAGTGGGTGAGTTCGTGTCAATCGGCCTAAACTCGGGGCCGAACAAGGAAAGGGTATGCATGGACGAACTATTTCACGTCAGCGAGCGCAAGTCCACAATCGGGACCGAACTCCGCGCTGGACTGACAACATTCCTGGCGATGGCCTACATCATCGCCGTCAACCCCGCGGTGCTCTCGGGCGCTGGCATCGATGCAGGAGCGCTCGCCTGCGCCACCTGCCTGGGCGCCGGCATCATGACCATCTGCATGGGTATCTTCGCCAACCGCCCGCTCGCCTGTGCGTCGGGCCTGGGCATCAACGCCATGATCGCGGGCATCGCCACCACCATGTGCGGCGGTGACTGGCACGTGGCCATGAGCGTTATCTTCCTCGAGGGTGTCGTTATCTTGCTGCTCGTCCTGTGCGGCCTGCGCGAGGCCATCATGGACGCCATCCCCGTGGTCCTGCGCCACGCCATCTCGGTTGGTCTGGGCCTGTTTATCGCCATGATCGGCCTGTGCGACGCCGGCATCATCACCGCTGGTGCCGGTACGCTCGTCGGCCTGGGCGACATCACTTCTCCCACCTTTATCGTCGGCATCATCTCCATCGTCGTGACGGTTGCCCTGGCCTCCCGCAACGTGCCGGGCTCGCTGCTCATCGGCATCATCGTCGCCGTTATCGCCGGTATCCCGCTGGGCGTCACCCATGCGCCCGAGGGCCTCATCGCACCGCTCGACTTCTCGACCTTTGGCGCCCCGTTTGCCAGCACTGCCGACGGCAACATGGCTATTGTGAAGGTTCTGACCGACCCGATGCTGCTCGTCGTGGCCTTCTCGCTGCTCATGAGCGACTTCTTTGACACCATGGGCACCGCCATGGCTGTCGCCAAACAGGGCGAGTTCTTGACCGAGGACGGCAATGTCGAGGACATCCGTCCCATCCTGGTCGTCGACTCCGTGGCCGCTGCTGCCGGTGGCTTTATGGGCGTCTCCTCCATCACCACCTTCGTCGAGTCCACCTCTGGCGCTGCCGACGGTGGCCGCACGGGCCTCACCTCCGTCACCACCGGCGTGCTGTTCATTCTCGCCGCGTTCTTCTCCCCCATCGTCACCATCGTTTCCAGCGCCGCCACCTGCGGTGCTCTGGTCTACGTCGGCTACCTCATGATGAGCGAGGCCTCCGAGATCGACTGGTCCGACGTGTCGCAGGGTTTCCCGGCGTTCATGATTGTCGCCGGCGTGCCCTTCACCTACTCCATCTCTGCCGGCATTGGCCTGGGCTTTATCGCCTACGTGATCGTCGCGCTCTTTAAGGGCGAAGCCTCCAAGATCAAGCCGCTCATGTGGATCGCAGCCCTTGCCTTCCTCGTCTACTTCTTCGTGGCATAACGGCACAGCCCGCCAAAGCAAAACCATAAGGCGCAGAGTCGCACCAAGCGGCTCTGCGCCTTTCTTTTAGCGACGGTCCCTACACCGACGTGCGACAATCGTGTTTGTAGATGTCGAAATGCAGAGAGAAGCCCGTCATGAAAGCGTGCCAAAAGCAGATAACCGTTTATTCAGAGTGTGCGGAAGGCGCGCCTGTCATCTACCTCCCCGTGGTTGTGGGCGACGGTAGTGGAGTCTACGAGCGCTGCCGAGAGCTCGACTGCCCGCCATTCACCCTTGTTGCCATTGGCGGACTCGACTGGAATCGTGAGCTGAGCCCCTGGGCATGCGATGGTACCGTACGCGATAGCGAGCCCTTTGGCGGACAGGCTGCCGGTTTTCTCGATGAGCTACTGAATCAGATAATCCCACAGGTCGAATCATCACTTCCCTGCCCGCCTTCCTGGCGCGGCATTGCCGGTTACTCATTGGCAGGCCTCTTTTCGCTTTGGGCCCTCTGGCAGACCGATGTCTTTGACCGCGCCGCAAGCGCATCGGGCTCCCTGTGGTTTCCTGGCTTTATCGACTACGCGCACGAGTACACGATGTCGAACGCGCCCGATGCCGTCTATCTGTCACTCGGCAAAAAGGAGACTAAGACACCCAACCGCATGATGAGGCACGTCCTCGAAGACACACGCGCCATGGAAAAACTGCTCGGCGAACGTGGTATTCCCGCGACGCTGGAGCTCAACCCCGGCAACCACTTTGCCCAAACTGACCTGCGCATGGCACGCGGCATCCACTGGATACTGACGCATTAAAAATGGCGTCCACGCGTACATACGCATAGACGCCATTTTTAATTTGGCTGAACACAGCTACTATTCAGCAGTCTCCTCAAGCTCGGAAGTATCGAACTCAAAGTCGTTACCGGGCAGGATGGCGTTGAGCACAATGCCCACCAGCGAGCCCACGGCAAGGCCCGAAAGCGAAATCGTCACGCCGCCCAGCTCCAGCACGATGGCACCGGTGGCACTGTAGGCAATGCCGAGCGAAAGCACGAGCACCAGAGCCGCCACCAGCACGTTGCGGTTGTTCTGGAAATCAACCTGGTTCTCGATCAGGTTGCGAACGCCCACGGCGCTGATCATGCCGTAGAGCACAAGCGACACGCCGCCGATAACGCATGCCGGCATAGCAGCGATCACAGCAGCAAACTTGGGGCAGAACGAAAGCACAATGGCACAGCAGGCGGCAATGCGAATCACGCGCGGGTCGAACACGCGCGTCAGGGCAAGCACACCGGTGTTCTCGCCATACGTCGTATTGGCAGGGGCGCCAAAGAGCGATGCCAAGATAGTCGCCAGGCCATCGCCGAGCAGGGTACGGTGCAGACCGGGATCGGCAATGTAATTGCGTTCGCAGGTAGAGCCAATGGCGGAAATATCTCCAATGTGCTCAATCATGGTCGCAAAGGCCAGTGGCATGATGGTGATAATGGGCGTCGTGGCAAGACTGCTATCGAACTGCGGTCCAAAGAGCGCGAACACGGTGTTGTCCCACACGACAGGTAGACCGACCCACGGCGCGGCGGCAACCCCCGAAAAATCAACCTCGCCCAGCACCGCCGCAACGGCATAGCTCACCACAACGCCCAGCAGAATCGGCACGATCTTGACCATGCCACGGCCCCAAATGTTGCAGATGATGATCACGGCAACGGCAATAACAGCAACAAACCAGTTGGTCTGGCAGTTAGCAATGGCAGAGCTTGCCAGGATCAAGCCGATGGAAATGACGATGGGGCCAGTCACCACCGGCGGGAAGAAACGCATGACACGCTTGGCGCCAAAGGCGCGGAACAGGGCCGCAAGCACCGGATAGAGCAGGCCGGCACAAGCTACGCCCAGGCAAGCGTAGGGCAAAAGCTCGGCCTCGCCGTTGGGCGCAATGGCGGCATAACCCGCGATAAAGGCAAACGAGGAGCCCAGGAACGCGGGCACCTTACCGCGCGATAGAAAATGAAACAGCAGCGTGCCGATGCCGGCGAACAGAAGCGTCGCCGAAACGGAAAGGCCGGTGAGCACGGGCACGAGCACCGTGGCTCCGAACATCGCAAACATGTGTTGCAAACCCAACACAAACATGCGCGGGCGGCCGAGCGACGATGCATCGTAGATGGCATCGGTGACGGCGGGCGTCGAAGACTGGGACATGGAAGTCCTTTCGAATGGAAGGGCGATCAGGCATATCGGATAACCTGCCCGAACGATACGATCCGAACCATTGTACGTGATACGCCATGTCTCGCACGCGCCGTCACCTGCAAACGGTAGCGTTACTTCCAAACGCGCTCGGCAATGCGCCTGACCAGCGCAATCTTTGCCCACTGCTCGTCCTCGGTCAGCTTATTGCCAATCTCGCAGCTGGCAAAGCCACACTGCGGAGACAGATACAGGTTCTCGAGCGGCACGCACTTTGCCGCCTCGCGGATGCGCTCGACGATAACATCCTCGTTCTCGAGCTCTGCCGCCTTGGTGGTTACCAAGCCCAGCACGACCTTCTTGCCGGGAGCAACGTACTTGAGCGGCTCAAAACCACCGGCGCGGGGCGTGTCGAACTCCAGATAGAACGCGTCAACGTCCTCATGCGCAAACAGATACGGCGCAATGGGGTCGTAGCCGCCTTCAAAAGCGTAGGTGGAGTGGTAGTTGCCGCGGCATACATGCGTGTTGATGACCAGATCGTCGGGCTTGCCCGCGATGGCGGCATTGTTGAGCGCCACGCCCAGCTCGCTCACCTTTTGCAGGTCAACCGGGTTCATGCCGGTCTTGGACACAAAGTCGGTATCGCAATAGATACCCCAGGTGCAGTCATCAAATTGGATGTTGCGGCAGCCCGCGGCATACAGGTCGGCAATCACGGTGCGGTATGCTGCGGCGATGGCATCGGCGAGCTCTTCGTCAGTCTTGTAGACGGCGCGCAGACTCTCCTGCTGGCCATCGCAGCGGTCGAGCGTAACCTCCGAGAACGTCTGGATCGGCGCCGGAATGGTCTGGCGCGCGACCTGGCCCTCGCCCTCGAGCGCCTTGACAAATTTGAAGTGCTCGACGAACGGATGGTTTTCGCCGCTAATGGGACCGGTCACCACGGCAGTGTCGGCGGTAGTCTCCTCATCGTGGAACATGTAGCCCGTGCGCGAGGCGCGGCGCTCAATGCCGTTGAGTCCCCACATAAAATCGAGATGCCAGTAGCTGCGGCGGAACTCGCCATCGGTGATCACCTGCAAGCCAGCGGCCTTTTGCTTAGCCACCAAATCGCGAATGGCCTCGTCCTCGACGGCCTTAAGGCCGGCGGCGTCGAGCGTGCCCGCGGCATAGGCGGCACGTGCATCCTTAACAGCCTGGGGACGAAGAAAGCTGCCGACGATATCGGCGCGAAACGGCGCGTTCGGTTGAATCAAGGTGCTCATAGATATCTCCCTTTGCATTGGTTGCTTTACTGGGACAGAGTATGAGCGCTCATATGGCTATCGTAAAATATACGTTTATAACAGTTTGATATAGATGCTTCCTATATCAGTCTGGACCGCCATAAAGAAATTTGACCCGCGCGGAGCACAGCAGCCTAGATATGCTGACGAATCGCGTCGATATAGGCCTGCCCATAGCGCGTGAGCGTCGTATTTTTGCGCGTGATAATGCCGATCTCCATGTATTCGTCCACATCGAGCGGAATCGAGATAATACCCGGCCCGTTGAGCTCGTGGCTGATCACGCCCGAACACACCGTGTAACCGTTAAGGCCCATAGCTAGGTTGAACAACGTCGCACGGTCACGCACGCGGATATTCTTGCGACGCTCAAAGGTCGAGGTCAGTTCCTCGGAATAGTAAAACGAGTTATAGCTGCCCTGCTCATAGGACAGGAACGGGTAGTCCTCGAGATCTTCGAGCGTCACGCTGGCATGGTCCGCCAGTGGATGGTCGGCGCACACGAAGACATGCGGCGTAGCGCAGAAAAGCCCCTCGAATACGAGCTCGTTGGCGGCAAGCATGCGCTCGATAACCTCGCGGTTATGCTCAGATAAGTACAGGATGCCCAGTTCGCTTTTCATATGCGCGACATCCTCGATAATCTCGTGAGTCTGCTCCTCGCGCAGGGTGAAGTCGTAACGCGCGGCATCGAACTCGCGGATCACGTCAACAAACGCGTTAACGGCAAAGGAATAATGCTGGCAACTCACGCTAAAGTGCGGCACCTGCTCGGACGTGCCTTTGTACTTGCCCTCGAGCAGGTCGGCCTGGTCGAGCACCTGGCGCGCGTAGCCCAAGAAGGTCTCGCCTTCCTCGGACACAATGACGCCCTTGTTGGTGCGCTCAAAGATATGCACACCCATCTCGTTTTCGAGATCGCGGATCGACGCGGTGATCGAGGGCTGCGACACAAAGAGCCGGCGCGAGGCCTCGGTGATGCTGCCGCATTCGGCAACCTTAACGACATATCTGAGCTGCTGAAGCTTCATAGCCTTCTCCCTAGACGTTCGTGACGTCGAAACCCGTCGCGTCCATCTGACGCATAAACGACGGCATCTCCCCCGTCGCGGCGCAGGCGGCAATCTGATGTAGAGCCCCGGCGACCGCATCGTCTGCCGCAGCGCCGATATGCCAGCGCGCGGCAGCCGTGACGGCCTCGTTGGCATTGGCGACTGCAACGGAATTGGGAACGGCATCGATCATGGGCAAATCGTTATCGGAATCGCCGAATACGGCCACCTCGTCGGGCGTCAGGCCCAAAGCGCGCGCCAGCTCCAGCGCAGCACAGCCCTTGTCCCAGCCGGTCGGAAGAACGTCGAACAGGCGCACGCGGTTGTTGGGAAACACGAGCGAGAGCTCCGGCACCTCGGCGGCAACACGCTTGCGCAGCTCGGCGAGCTCCTCGCGCGAACGGGCACTCCAGATATTCGCCTTGTATACCGGGGCATCGTCAACGACAGGACGACAGGGAGCCTCTTCGCCCTTGAGCCACGCGTTGCCGCCTGACTCCATGGCGCGACGCACACGCTCGGGATCGCTTGTCACGCAATAGGCGTCGTTGTCCCAAAAGTCATCACCCAGACGGTAGACCTTCAGATAGGTATCGTCGGTCTCTTGCTCCAGGTAGTCGGCCAGGCGCATCAGGGCATCGTTATCAGTTGTGCGCGAGGCAACCGCCTCGCCATCGACAAACATCACCTGGCCGTTGCAAAACGCACCGGTCGAGAAGCACTCGGAGCGATTGCGGAACATCCAGCCCATCGCGGACGGCTGGCGACCCGAAACCGGGCCAAAATGCAGGCCCGCCGCTTGCATGGCATGAATGCCCTCGATGGCGTAGTCGCTGGCGCCATCGTGTCCAGCAGGAATCAGCGTATCGTCCATATCGGTCAGCACAAGTTTGATCATAAGGTCCCCTCGGTCATTCTTAATCCCGTCTATTGTACCGACCTGCCAAAAAGGGACAGGTTTATTTTGGCAGGTTTTATCTGGAAAAACGCAAAGCCCCAGTTGTTACCTGCCAAAATAAACCTATCCCTATTTGGCAGGTGCGCTAGTATAGGGAACAACAGATTCGATGCGGGAGTGCCGGCGGTGCAAACCACAAGGCTGAGAGGGCATGGGGCCCAATCCTTTGAACCTGTCAGTTAATGCTGGCGTAGGGAGCATGCCGCCTTTACAGGGGCGCTGTCTATGCACAGCGCCCCTTTTCTATGCCAAGGAGGCATGTGCAGTGATTGATTCGAAACAGCTTAAGCAAAACGTGATCAAGGCCGTGGGGGAGATTCGCGCCACCAATCCGATGGCCGGCTCCATCACCAACACGGTGACGATCGACTTTGTCGCCAACGCGCAGCTCGCCGTGGGCGGTTCGGCCGCCATGGTCTATCTACCCGACGAGGGCGAGGCACTCGTTGCCGGCGGCGGCGCCATCTATCTCAACATGGGCACGCTCTTCCCCATCTACGAGCAGACGATTCCCCGCGCGGCCAAGGCGGCACACGACGCCGGCAAGCCCTGGGTGCTCGATCCGGTGGGCCTGGGCATTGGCAGCCTGCGCACCCAGCTGGTAAACGAACTCAAGCAGTACAAGCCCGCCATCGTGCGCGGCAACGCCTCCGAGATCATCGCGCTCGCCGGCCTGTGGGGTCTTGAAGGCGAGGCGGCCAATCTGAGCCGCGTGCGCGGTGTCGATACCACCGACACGGTCGACGCCGCCCGCGATGCCGCCGCGGCGCTCGCCCGCTACACTGGCGGCGCCGTGGTCGTCTCGGGCGAAGTCGACCTGATTACCGACGGCACGACCGTGGCCAAGTCCCACGGCGGCAGCCCGCTCATGTCCAAGATCACCGGCTGCGGTTGCTCGCAAGGCGGCGTACTGGCCGTGTACGCCTGTGCTGCCGATCCGTTTACGGCAGCCATCTGCGGCACCGCCGTCTACAACGTCGCCGGTACGCGTGCCGCCGCCGTCGCCGATGCCCCGGCAAGCTTTAAGGTCGCCTTTATCGACGAGCTCTACCGCGCAACCGCCCAGGATATTGCCGACAACCGACTCGAGCTCGAGGAGGCATAAGCCATGTCCGAACCCGCAACCAATGCCGGCATGAACACGCTCGTCGCCGTGGCCATCGCCCCATGCGGCACCGGCGACGAGCTGTCCGCCGAGGTCGCCGAGGTCGTGCGCGTCATTCGCGAGAGCGGCCTTCCCAACCGCACCACCTCGATGTTCACCGAGATCGAGGGCGACTGGGACGAGGTCATGCAGGTCGTGCGCGACGCGACCTTTGTGTTGGCGAGCAAGGGCATCCGCACCGAAGTCGTGCTCAAAGCCGATATTCGACCCGGATTTACCGACACCATGACCGGCAAACTCAAGCGCATGGAAGCACAGATCAAAAAGCAGGAGGAAGCACAATGAGCATCCGCGACAACCTTGATATCTCGGCCTATCTGGTACTCGGCCCCGAAAACACCCTCGGACGCCCCGTGGGCGATGTGGTGGCCCAGGCACTCGACGCCGGCTTTACCTGCATCCAGGTGCGCTCCAAGGTGGCAAGCGCCCGCGAGATCATTGCGCTGACCGACGACGCCGCGCAGGCAATCGCACAGGCCGGCAAGACCGGTCAGGTCGCCCTGTTAATCGATGACCGTCTGGACTGTGTGCTTGCCGCGCGCGAGCAGGGCATTGCCGTCGATGGCGTGCACGTAGGCCAGAGCGACATTCCCGTCGAGGTCTGCCGCAAGCTGCTGGGCCCCGATGCCATTGTGGGCCTTTCGGCCCGTTGCGAGGAGATGCTCGAGTACGTCAAGACCGCCGACATGAGCCTGGTCGACTACCTGGGCATCGGCCCGCTCCACGAGACCGAGACCAAGCGCGACTGCGGACGCGCGGCCGACGGCTCTATCATCACCAAGAGCTTTGAGGACCTTGCCGCACTCCACGCGGCAAGCCCCGTGCCCATCGTGGTGGGCGGCGGCGTTAAGACGGCCGACTTGCCGCAGCTTAAGGCCACCGGCGTCGACGGCTTCTTTGTGGTAAGCGCCGTCTGCAGCGCCGACGACCCCCATGCCGCAGCCAAGGAGCTTGTCGACACCTGGCAGCAGGCATAAGCATAAGTCGAGCAGCCGATTCGCAGCTTCATATCTTCAGCAATGGAAAGCGCATCCCAGTTTGGGCCTCCATTCCGGGATGCGCTTTCCGTATGCGACCCTTACCCCGCCAGATACGCTTCCAACGCCGGCAAAGTCGCCTCTGCATCGTGGCGGCCGACCTGGTAGATGCGCTCGAGCTCATCCGGTTCGCGGCACAGCGACGGCACCTTCACCGATTCGCTCGGCCGCACCACAAAGATTTCCCCGGCAGCCTCTCGACGTGCCAGGTCATCGAGCGTGGCATTGTAGACCTCATGCCGATGCTCAAGCGCTGCAACAAACTCCGGATAGTGACGGAACACGCGCCGCAGCATGGGCATCACGCTGTTGGGCTGCTTCACAAAGCCCGCCGGCTGCGTGAGTACCACGATATTGCGGTCATACCCCTGCGCAAACAGCCATGCGCTGGGAATAGAATCAGCCACGCCACCATCCAGATACTTATGCCCGTCAATAGCAACGGGACGCGTCGCCACAGGAATGGCAGACGACGCCCGGATCCACTCGATATCGCGCTCGTCGCCATACGGTAGATCGTGGTAGACGGCCTTGCCCGTCTCGATATCGGTACACACGCACGTAAATCGCATGGGACAGGTGCGATACGCCTCCAAGTCGATAGGATCGCGCTCGATAGGCACCTCGTGATAAGCAAAGTCGGCATTGTACATATCGCCGGTTCGCAGCCAGCTGGTCACGCTCGCATAGCGCTTGTCGGCGCAATAGGCCTTGTTATAGCGAATGGCGCGGCCGATCTGGCGCGATTTAAAGTTGTAGCCAAACGCCGCGCCCGCCGAGACACCCACCATATGGTCGCAAGTTAAGCCGTGCTCCATCCAAACGTCGAGCACGCCCGCCGTATACATACCGCGGTAGCCGCCTCCCTCGAGTGCCAGCCCCACCGTGCGCGTCGTATTTGACTGTGCCATGCGACCATCTCCGTCCCCACAAATTCAAACGGAACAAGTATACCCGTCAACATATACCGTCCCAGTCGCATTTTTATCGAACATCGCATCGTCGCGCTGCCGCTTGTCGAATAATAGCCGCCCACAGCATGTGCACCCATATATAATTGTGCACTGTTGTTTACACTACTCAGCTGTTATCAACAGCGAACATTAGCCGGCAAATTAACTCAACAACGCGGCAAAGCGGGGGCCTGGATACACGCAAAACGCCGAGCAACGACGCGTGTACACAACGAGCTCGCCCGACGCAATCCGCCCCGACCTCAGAAAGCCGCTTAGAACATGGATACTGTCAGCAATTACACCGAAACGCTCGAAAAGACCGTCCGTGACCTTCTCGAGCGTCAGGAGGATCTGATCAGGACGGCCTTTACCGACCAGCTTACCGGGCTTGGCAACCGTGGCGGCTTTGCCCGTTCCCTCGAGGAGCTCTGGGAGCAGGACGCCCCCGTTACCATGGCGTTCATCGATATCGACAATCTCAAGCACTGCAACGACGTCTTTGGGCATGACGAGGGCAACCGCTATATCTTGCAGGTAAGTCTCTATCTTAAGCTGTATATGAAGGTGGGCGAAGCGGCGTTTCGCATAGGCGGCGACGAGTTTGCCATCCTATCTACGATTGCAACCGAGGACGACCTCGCCGAACGTCTGAAACACTGCCGAACGGTTCTGCTCAAAAACAACGATTCCGAGATGCCCCGCTCGTTTAGCTACGGAGTGTCACATGCCGACCCCGCCCTGGGCGAAGCTTCCAATCGCATGACGCTCGATGCCGACCATCGCATGTACGACTACAAGCTACGTCATGCCATGCACCTCGATCGACGCAATATCACGCAAGTTCACGCCGACGACTTCGAAATAAGCGATCGAATTTTTGACGCCTTTTCGATGCTCAACGAGGGCCGTTATTTCTTTATCGAGAACTTGGACAAACATCGCACCCTTTGGTCACAAGGTGCCTTGCGCGATCTTGGCCTTCCCTCGGAGCACATAGACAACTGTCGCGATTACTGGAAAACGCGCGTCCATCCCGACGACCTTGAGGCCTGCATCAACGACATCGACCAAGTCTACAACGGCACCAAGCATCGTCGCGTCATGCAGTATCGTGTGCGCAACGCCGTCGGCGACTACGTCCTTTGCCGTGCTCGCGGGTTTCGTATCGACGGCGACGGAAATGTCCCCTCGCTCTATGTCGGCGAGCTCGTCAACCACTCACTTGCCGAAACCGTCGACGCCGCCACAGGCCTCGGAACGCAGCGCATGCTGGCCAACGCCATCGACGCCTGCCGCCGCGATCGTTGCGAGACAGGGCTTATAGCGGTGCGCGTTCGTGGCACGACAAAGCTCAACGAGCTCTACGGGGCCGAGGCTGTCGACAACATGCTTGCCGAATACGCAGGCCGCATGCTGTCGATCACCCGCGGCAGGAGCCGGGTCTACCGTTCACGAAGCGTCCAGTTCGTCGTGCTCAGCAACGACCTAGACCACGAGGCATTCGAGCAACTGACCCGCCACCTTAAAGAGGCCGTTTTCGCTCCTGTTCGAATCGCAGGCGACACCATTACTCCCGTCTGCCTTGTCGTCCCGGCCTTTTACGAGCACTTAACCCATCAAGCGACCGCCGTTTTAGGCGAACTCGACCGTCGCCTTCGCACGGCCGGCGGGCTTGTTCCCAACGACAGCCTCCCCATACCCGAGGCGGAGCGCAAAAGCGCCATAGCCGAACGTATCGACTCGCTCACGGGCCTCTATCGACCCAGCGAGTTTATGCGGCGCGCCAACGCATTTCTCGAGGCAAGGCGCGACGGCACCTGGTGCATCGCCACGGTCGACATGGGCCACATGCGCCTGTTTAATGAATGGCACGGCCAGGCCGAGGGCGACCGCGTACTCGCCGATGTGGGCACGGTCCTCAAGGACATCGAGAATGCCGATATGGGCGTCGCAGGGTACTGGGGCCAAGATGACTTTTGTGTACTCATCCCCTTTAAGCACATCACCGTCCATCAAATCTACAACCGCGTTCGCGAGGCAGTAGCCAGGCATGATGACGGCGTAGGTTTCTGGCCGTCCATGGGCGTTTACCCCATCGACTCCAATGAGGAAATCACCATCGATGCGCAGGCAAAGGCCATGTTTACCAATCGACGCGCAAAAAACGACTTTAAGGAGCGCATTGCCATTTTCCGCCCCACGGAGTACGAGCGCGAAGTCGCGTTCCACCGCACGCTGACCGAATTCCAGTACGCGCTGTCAAATGGTCGCATCACGTACTATCTTCAGCCCCAGGTCGATATGGAAACCGGCGAGATTATTGGCGCCGAAGCACTCACCCGCTGGATTGACAAGGACGGCTCTCTCATTTCGCCCGCAACGTTTATCCCCGCACTCGAGGAAAGCGGCTTTGTAGTGACGCTCGACAAGTTCATTTGGCAGGGTGTCGCCATATGGCTTCGCGAGCGTCTCGATCGTCGTCTTCGCGTGGTTCCGGTCTCGCTTAATGTGTCGCGCGTGGATATCCTTGCCTGCGACGTTGCCGAACATATGGGGGCGCTCGCCGCCCAATACAACCTACCGCCCGAGCTCATGCGTATCGAGATCACCGAGACGGCTTATACGGGAGAATCCGAGGCCGTGGATAAGCTGACCGCAGATCTGCACACCCGCGGCTTCTCGACCTATATGGACGATTTTGGCACCGGTCAGTCCACGCTCGCGATGCTCAAGAACGTCAACGTCGACGTCATCAAGCTCGACCGCACCTTTGTGCCCACCGACCGCGATCAAGGCCGCAGCACGCAAATCATTTCATCGATGCTCGAAATGGCGCAGTCGCTCCATCTGCCCGTCGTGGTCGAAGGCGTCGAGACAAATGAGCAGGCGAACATGCTACGACAAATGGGCGCCCGCTACGCTCAGGGCTTCCTCTACTACCGCCCCATGCCGGCGAAGGATTTTGAGGCATTGCTCGATAGTGGCAATAACAACTGATACGCTCGCGCGCAAAACGCCACCGTCGAAGGGGACATTTGTCTCCATTAGCTAACTTATATCCCCAATTCAAACCGAATTGGGGATATGATACAAACCGTTGTTCCGCCCAAGGAGGTTATCCATCATGAACGAGTCATATCGCCTGGGCGAGCAATCGATTATTGCCTATCTTCAGCGACTTGCGAACGGCGTCTCGACCGCTGAACTCGATGTTGCCGCGCTGCCTGCTGAGCTACGCGCCGTTGGTGAGCAACTGCAAAAGACGCATGCCATCCTGCAACAAGAGCGCCAGCTGCTTGAGCGCAACGCCTATATCGATCCGCTCACCAACTTGGGCAACCGCAATGGATTCGACCGTCACGTCGAGCAACTCTGGCGCAAAGGCGACCCCTTCACCTGCGCCTATATTGACATCGACCATCTCAAGCATTGCAACGATAGGTTTGGCCACGCCGAAGGCAATCGCTATATTCTGAGCATCTGCCGCACGCTCTCCGAAACCATGGAGCACGATGAGATGCTGTTCCGTATCGGTGGAGACGAGTTTGTGCTCATCTCGCCCTCCGCAAACGAGATTGGACTCGAGCAGCGCTTGGAGCAGGTGCGTGCCAGGCTGATCGAGGCGAGCTCAGGTGGCAAGGCGCCCATGATCGGCAGCTTTAGCTTTGGCTGCTCGCGCGTCGATCCACTTGCCGGCGACACGCGTCGTCAGATGACGATGGATGCCGATCGCAAGATGTATCGCTATAAGCTTATGCATCGTGTGCAGCAACCGAAAGACGATGACGCGCCGCAACGCCCAATCGTCGATCAGCTTCCCTGCAACGACCGGGTGTTCCAAGCGATCTCCATGAGCTCCGAGACGCGCTATCCGTTTATCCTCAATCTCGATACGGGAGAATCGCAATGGTCGGTTAACGCCGTGCGCGATTTTGACCTGCCCTCCCAGCACCCTTTTAACTCACTCGACATGTGGCTCGCCCGCGTCCATCCCGAGGACCGCGACAACGTACGTGCCGAGCTCGACATGGTGATAAACGGCACGTGGCACTTCCACTACATGCAGTATCGCGTAATGGATGCCACCGGAAAATACGTGCTTTGTGACTGCACGGGCTACCGCTTGGACGGCACCGATACCGAGCCCGGCATGTATGTGGGCATTATCATCAACCGAAGCTTGGCAGATACGACCGATTCCGTGACCGGCTTGGGCGATATTCACGCCCTGGTCAACGCCATTGGCGAAATGCGTCGCGTGGCGCGCAAGGCTGGTTTGATCGCCATCAAAATCGACGATATCGCTCAGGTCAATGCCCGCTTTGGCTTTGATGCGGGCGACCGCGTTTTGGCAGAAAGCGCCGCCTGCCTCATGGAATGCTCGCGCGGCAAGGGTCGCCTGTTCCGCTCGACGGGGCCGACGTTCGCGGCGCTTTTCGACGACTTTGATCCCGAAGAGACCGACGCGATCGCAGAAGAAATCGAGCGGTTCCTGGGTTCTCCCGTGCTCATCGGCTCGCTTGAATATCAGCCACCCATTCGTGTGGCGACACTTCATCTGGACGCTGTCGATCGACAGCCCGTTTCCATTTTGAACGAGCTCAAAGCGCGGCTTATAGAGGCACCGCAAGTACCGGGCACCAAGCTGGACTAGCGTTGTGGGGCGCATGATGGTTATTTTCCGATCTCAGGCGAACACATTGAGCAAATAGGTCGTACCCACAGTTAGCCGAACGCCCCTGCAGTCCCTCCCGGGGCCCGGGGGCACCGTTTTCGATACTCTTGGTTTCCTTTACCCGATGCAAATAAGTGCTCAACAACATAAAACCTATCCCCCGCCACGGATATGCCGTCGAGTAAATCTGTTAAGCCAACCCTATCAAATTCTTTTGACAATTGGCTGTATTGGTCCATTTTGTCGTCCATCCCGCTTCCGCTGGCTATCGCCTCATAAACACAAACCTAACGAGCCGCATGAACGACAAAGAGGCCAAGCTGAACAGAAGTAGAACCAAAACTTCAAAAACACTGGTATTCCAATCGCGTACCCAGCCCTCTACCGCCCACAAGAAAAACAGCAGCCCCATCCATAACGTCACAGAAGAAATCAACTTTGCGTAAGGGCATATATCAATCCCGCTCTCCCTTTTTGTGACATCATATCCAGCAATTGAGCTGAGCCATCTTCCTCTTCTGTATTGGATTGAAAGAAGAATCAGGGCAATCGAAGTCATCAAGCAGACAGCATCCTCTGTTTCCATAGAACTTCCTTTGCTTTCCGTCCTAGCTGCGCGTTCACAATCGAATCAAACCAAGTGTGAATTACTCGATAGCAGCCGCCTTAGTATAAATCATAGCCTCCGCAGCAGCCCGCCTTCCAAGACCTCAAAGCTCACCATCGAGGGCGACCCGCCCAGACCCCTTACAATCTGCTCGCACGAGGCCCCGCACTCCAACATCCTCTGGACCGTATCCCGCACGTACCTGGTGAGCGAGCCTGCCGTGGGCCCTCGGAGCCGGCATCGCGCCCCACGCCATCCGCCCGCTCATGCGATAATCCTCTGCATAAGTCATCGACAGCAGAGGGAGTTTGTGATGAAGGTTCTTTTAGTCAACGGTAGCCCCAAGGCAAACGGCAACACCGCTCGCGCGCTTGCCGAAGTCGCCGAGCAATTGCATGCCGAGGGTATCGATACCGAGGTGTTCCAGCTGGGCGCCAAGCCCATTCGCGACTGCATTGGCTGTGGCCGGTGCGGCAAGCTCGATTACCGCTGCACCTTTGACGACGACGTGGTCAACGAGCTCATTGCCGCCGCCGAGCAGGCAGACGGCTTTGTCTTTGGCTCGCCCGTCTATTACGCGCACCCCAGCGGCCGCATCCTCTCGGCCCTCGACCGCGCGTTTTATGCTGGCAGCAAGGCCTTCGCGCACAAGCCGGGCGCTGCGGTCGCCGTCGCCCGTCGAGGCGGCACGTCGACCACCTTCGATGTGCTCAACAAGTACTTCACCATCAACCAGATGCCCGTGGTCGCCTCCACGTACTGGAACAACGTCTTTGGTGCCATGCCGGGCGAGGCCGCCCAGGACGCCGAGGGTCTGGCCACCATGCGCAACATCGGCAAGAACATGGCTTGGCTCCTGCGCTGCATCGAGGCAGGCAAGGCCGCCGGCATCGAAGCCCCTACGGCCGATCGCGAGCGCACCAACTTTATTCGTTAAGTCCAGCGGCGGTCGCCTCGATGTTCCATCAAAGTCAGCGAAAAGCCAGCTGATGAGGTAAGGTGCCTTGAAAGAGGAGGGCGCTGGGCTTTTGCCCGCGCCCGACGATTGAAAGGCAGATTGCCCATCAGATGGCTTTGCAGCGTCGAGGTGACCGCCGTTCGTTAGAACGGCGGAACTAAATGATTCAGATATTCGGGACTAAGAAGTCCTTCGACACCAAGAAGGCGCAGCGCTTCTTTAAAGAGCGCCGCATTAAGGTGCAGTTTATCGACCTTAAGGAAAAGGAGATGAGCAAAGGCGAGCTCACGAGCGTGATGCAGGCGGTCGGCGGCATCGACAAGCTGCTCAACCCCAAAGCCAAGGACGAGGAGACGCTCGCGCTCATCCAGCACCTCACCCCCAGCCAGCGCTTTGACAAGCTGCTCGAGAATCAGCAGGTTCTAGCCGAGCCCATCGTGCGCAACGGCAAAAAGGCCACCGTCGGTTATTGCCCCGATGTGTGGGGAGCCTGGGAGTAGCCTGTGTTATTTGCCGGCGCGTGGGTATAAGAGCAGGCGTTTGGCATAAGATTTAACTGTAAGCCATGTCTAACAAAGGAGGGCACATGCCCAACAAACCCGTGAAGATCATCATGCTTACCGGATACCTCGGTGCCGGCAAGACCACGCTGCTCAACCACATCCTCGCTAACGACGGCGGCATCCGCGCCGCCGTGATCGTCAACGATATCGGCGAGATCAACGTCGACGCCAGCCTTATCGCCGACGGCGGCCTTTCCGAGACCGATGACCTCATCCCGCTCACCAACGGCTGCATCTGCTGCACGCTTTCGGACGACCTTGCTAACCAGCTGCAGGGCATCGCCGATTCGGGCAACTTCGACTACATCATCATCGAGGCTTCGGGCATTTGCGAGCCTATCCCCATCGCCTACACCATCTCGAGCTTCTGCGATGAGGCTAAGGTGGGCGGCGAGCCCAAGCTCGCGCTCGACAACATCGTGGCCGTGGTCGACTGCGCCCGCATGTACGACGAGTTCAATGGCGGCCGCGACCTGCTGGCAGAGGATATCGACGAGGACGACATCGAAAGCCTGCTCATCCAGCAGATCGAGTTCTGCTCCACGCTGATCCTCAACAAGACCGATACCGTGAGCCCTGAGCAGATCGCCGAGCTCAAGGCCATCGTGCGCAGCCTGCAGAAAGACGCTGTGATTGTCGAGGCCCAAAACGGCGAGGTCCCCATGGAGGAGCTGCTCGATACCGACCGCTTCGACTTTATGCGCGCCTACAACTCCGCCGCCTGGATCGAGGCCATGGAGCACCCCGAGGAGCACGACGACCCCGAGGTGCTCGAGTACGACATCGAGACCTTTGTGTACTCGCGCCGCAAGCCGTTTGACCTGCAGAAGTTCACCGATTTTGTTGAGCAGGAGTGGCCCGACGAGGTCATCCGCGTCAAGGGTCCGCTGTGGCAGACCGGCAATCCGGACATGTGCTACATGTTTGAGCAGGCCGGCCACCAGATGCGCCTGATGGAGAACGGCCTGTTTGTCGACTCGGCGCCCGAGGGCGAGAAGCAGAAGATCATCGACGAAAACCCCGAGATCATGCAGATTTGGGACGACGAGACGGGCGACCGTATGACGAGCCTGTGCATCATCGGCCGTCACATGGACAAGGATGCGCTCATCGCCTCCCTCGATGCCTGCCTGACCGACTGGCACCGCGCCTAGGTTTATCCAAGCGGGTATTTTTCCGCTTACGTAACCGCCAAACCACCACGAAGGTGCCCTTCGTGGTGGTTTTTCGTTCTGAGCCAAGGAGATTCATGTTCAACATTGTGCTGTATGCGCCCGAGATTCCGGCCAATACGGGCAATATCGGCCGCACCTGCGTGGTTACCGGCGCCCGCCTGCATCTGGTGGAGCCGCTGGGGTTTTCGCTCGACGACAAGACGGTACGTCGCGCCGGTCTGGGCTACTGGCAAAACTTGGACGTGACGACTTATGCCGGCTGGGAGGATTTCCTTGCGCGTAACGGCCTCTCCCCTACCGACGAGCGTCTGCATCTGCTGACCAAAAAGGCGCGCAGGACCTATGCGCAAAGCACCTACCGTGACGGTGACTACTTGGTCTTTGGCAGCGAGAGCTCGGGCATTCCCGAGCCACTGCTTGCCGCGGCGCCCGAGCGCTGCGAGCGCATCCCCATGTTGCGCGATTGCGACTCGCTCGAAAACGCCGACGCCTGGGAGGCCCACGAGGAGTCGCTCGGGCATACCGAGGACAGCCACGAAGCCATCCTTCGACAGGATATCTGCGGCAACTTCGTCGACCCGGACGACTACCGCATCAGCGCTCTCAACCTCTCCAACAGCGCCGCCATCGTCCTCTACGAGGCCCTGCGCCAAACAGGCTTTCCGGGAATGTGACAAAGGAACTGTCCCTTTGTCACATTCGGTTATAGGTAGCGGCCGGTGATGCTTGCGGGGCAGGCCACGATGTCGCCCGGCGTGCCGGCGCAGACGATTTGCCCGCCCGCGTCACCGCCGCCCGGGCCCATGTCGATCACATAGTCGGCGTTGCGGATAAGGTCGAGGTCGTGTTCGATCACGACAACTGTGGCGCCCTTGGCGACGAGGCCGTCAAACACACTCAGCAACACCTGAACATCGAGCGGATGCAGGCCGATCGTGGGCTCGTCAAATACGAATACGGCATCGTCCTGCACGCGGCCCATCTCGCTCGCAAGCTTAAGACGCTGCGCCTCGCCGCCCGAAAGCGCCGGCGTGGGCTCACCGAGCGTGAGATAACCCAATCCCAGGTCGTGCAAGGTCTGCAAGCGCGCCTGTACCTTTTTGAGTCCCAGCGTGGCGTCGAGGGCCTCGTCCACACTCATGTCCATGAGCTGCGGCAACGTCAGTAAGCTCCCGTCCTTGCCCTCGCGATGGATATGCGAGGCCGCGTCTGCATAGCGTGAGCCGCGACATGACGGGCAGACGATCTCGACATCGGGCAAAAACTGCACGTCGAGC
Source organism: uncultured Collinsella sp. (assembly GCA_902492755.1). Classification (GTDB taxonomy): domain Bacteria; phylum Actinomycetota; class Coriobacteriia; order Coriobacteriales; family Coriobacteriaceae; genus Collinsella. The sequence continues at coordinate 28,266 of CABUNB010000022.1, forward strand.
GATATCGAACCCGTGCCATCGCACGTAGGGCAGCGCAAGGCGCCGGTGTTGTAGCTAAAGGCGCCCGCCTTGTATCCCGCCGCCTTAGCCTCGGGCGTACGGGCGAAGGCGCGACGCAGTTCATCATGGATGTCGGCATAAGTCGCTACCGTCGAACGCACGTTGGCACCGATGGGCGTGGCGTCTATCAGGTTGGCACGTGCAATGCCCTCGGCATCGACCCAACGCACGTGTTTTGGCAGGCGCTCGCTGGCTGCCTGCGCCTTAAGTGCCGGGATGAGTGTCTCGAGCACCAACGTCGTCTTACCCGAACCCGAAACGCCCGTCACCGCGACAAGGCGACCGCGCGGTATATCGACTTCGAGCGGTTTGACGGTATGGATGGCATCGGTCGCCATGCGGATATGGCCCCGGTCAAACATTTCGTCGTCAGGCACCTGCGGACGCAAGCGCTCAGGCTCCGAGCGCAAAAATGGGGCGATGCGGCTGCCCTGCGATTCTTCGACCTCGCCTACCGCGCCCGCGGCGATCACATTGCCGCCGCCTGCTCCGGCAACGGGGCCCATCTCGACCAGATAGTCGGCTTCCGCCAGTACGCGCGTGTCGTGGTCGACAACGACCACGGTGTTGCCGTCATCCACCAAATCGCGCATCACGCCTACCAGGCCGTCGACATTGGCAGGATGCAAGCCAATCGAGGGCTCGTCCAGCACATAGAGCACGCCCGTCGATCGGTTACGCACCACGCGGGCGAGCTGCACGCGCTGACGCTCGCCCGTGGAGAGCGTGGCACCGGCGCGGTCGAGTGAAAGGTAATCGAGGCCCAGATCGACCAGTCGACGGGCCGTGCTCAAAAACGAATCGCAGATATCCGTCGCCATGGGCTGCATCTCGGCCGGCAAGGATGCGGGCACCCCGCGCACCCACTCAATCGCCTCACCCAGCGTCATAGCCGCGGCCTGCGCCAGATTGATACCGCGCACCTGGGGATGGCGTGCGGCCTCGGAGAGACGCGTGCCGCCACAGTCACGGCATGGCCCCTCGCGCAAAAAGCGCGCCACGCGCTTGAGGCCCTTGTCGTCCTTAACCTTGGCGAGCGCATTCTCGACGGTATAGACGGCGTTGTAATAGGTAAAATCGAGCGGCGTGGCGCCCTCGCCGTTTTTGGGAACGTAGAGAATGTGCTTTTTAACCGCCGGACCGTGGAACACGATGTCGCGCTCTTGAGGCGTGAGCTGGTTAAACGGCACGTCGGTGCGCACGCCCATCTCGCCGGCTACCTGCTTCATCAGATCCCACATGAGCGTACCCCAGGGAAGCACCGCGCCTTCGTTGATGGTCTTTGACTCGTCGGGCACCAGGCTCGCTTCGTCCACCTCGCGCATGACACCGGTGCCGCCGCAGGTAGGGCACGCACCGCCGCTGTTAAAGGCAAGGTCCTCGGCACTCGGCGCGTAGAACTCGCGGCCGCATGCGGGGCACGTGAGCGACAGGCCCGCAGCCACGTTAAGGCTCGGCTCCACACGCGCCCCGCAATGTGGGCACACGTGATGGGCACAGCGGCTAAAGAGCAAACGCAGACTGTTGTTGAGCTCGGTCATGGTACCAAAGGTCGAGCGCACGCCTGGCACACTGGGACGCTGATGCAACGCGAGTGCCGCCGGTACGTGCAATACCTCGTCCACCTGGGCGTGCTCGGCCTGCGTCAGGCGACGTCGAGTATAGGTGCTGAGCGCCTCCAGGTAACGGCGCGAGCCCTCGGCATAAAGAACTCCCAGCGCCAGCGAGCTCTTGCCCGAGCCCGACACGCCGGCAATGCCCACGAGCCTCCCCAGCGGAATATCGATATCGATGTCCTTGAGATTGTGGACACGTGCACCGCGCACCTCGATAGCCTGCGGGCTCATCTTCTGTTCCGTCACCTTTATCACCCTACTCATGCCATAAAACGCGGTCGCGGATATACTCGCCCAGCATGGGCACGGTAAACCGCACAAGGCCGTATCCGGCGGCCTCGATGACGCGCTCGCGAATCAGGCTTGCGCGATATTTACTCGCCCAGCTCTGGGTACGGTCGCAGCGCTCAATGATATCCGCCGTGCGCGTCGGCTTGTCCTCGTCAACCGCCATAGCCTCGATAAAGAGGCGCTGAGGGCTGCGCAGACCGTAATACAGAGGTGCGTCAACCGCTTCGTAGAACTCGGAGACGGCATCCGCATGGCCATTCTCGACATCGCGCCTTTCGATGACCTGCGAGCCACGCCGGACAGCAGACCGCCACATGTAATAGCCCACCAGCTGAACCATATAGGGATGCCCCATGCTCTTGCGCGCCGCAAGGTCCGCCGTCTCCGCGTCAACGTAAAGACCAGCGTCTTTGACCGTCTGGATATACGAATCGCGCACTTTGGGCAAAGATATTGCCCCCAACGTACGCTGCTGGGCACGCCGCAAAAACGTCACGCTCGGCTCTTCGAGCAGATCGTCAACCATACTGGGCAAGCCGGCGAACGCCAGCGCAAGACCGCGCTGGTCGCTATCGGGCAAGCCCGTGGCATCCTGGTCTCCGAGCACCTGCTGATAGAGGACGGCAAGAGCCGCCAGTTCCTCGATAGACACCGATTGTGCCTCGTCAATCGCAAACAAGACGCCCTTGCCCGGACCGAGCTTCTTGAGACGCTCGTTGACCAGCCCTCGCAATGTCTCGCCTTTTGCCCGCGCCGCCTCGACCGACATCCGGCCAAACGACGGCCCAAACTCCATTGACGTCACAACGGGTTTATTCGAGCGAAGCGCGTCGGCCAAGCGGTCGCACAAACCAAGCGAAGCGGAATCGGAGACAACCGCCCATCCGCGCTCGCTGGCTAGACGTTGCAGCTCCCGCAGGAGAACCGTTTTGCCACAGCCGCGGTTTCCCGTAATGAGCATGAGCCTGCCCGGCGCTCCGGCGCCGTTGTCGAGCCCTTCCTCAAAATCTTCGATGACCGACTCGCGACCGATGAGTATCGGAGGCCGCTTACCAGCTGTGGGCTTAAAGGGATTTGGATTCATATCGGCCTCCTCGGATTGGCAAACCCTGGTAACAGTTATACCAACTTATACTGAGTTATACCAATAGCATGTGACAAAGGGGCTGTCCCTTTGTCACATGTGGCCGAAAAACTCGGCGTCTGCTGCTCGCCAGGGACGGAAGGTGGCGGGATCGATCTTTACGTGCGCTGCGGCGGGCACGTCATACCATTTGACCGTGTAGCCGGCGCCATGAGAGCAAAAGACCGAGTCGGGCGTGTTGGGCAGATCGGCCTCGGGCTCATAGGCGGCCGTCTCGATTACGCGCTCGGCATCATGGCAAGCCGCATAACCGGCGAACTCCAGGTACAGATGACCGCGCCCGCTCGTGTAGGCAGCCACCTCCAGCGCGTAATCCTGCACCTCGGATGCCGGCACGCGACCCACAAGCTTCGCTCGGTCTCCCGCCATCGTCGGCGGCTCGTACTCGGCACCCATGCGTGTGGCATCTGACAACGCCCGGCCCACGCACTCCCCCGGCACCTCGAGCTCAAAGTGGTACCACGGCTCCAGCAACACGTCTGCGCCGACCTCGCGCGCCTGCATCAAACCCTGGCGAATCGCGCGATACGTGGCCTGGCGAAAATCGCCGCCCTCGGTGTGTTTGGCATGCGCGCGGCCGCCCGTGAGCGTAATGCGCACATCGGTGATGGGCGAGCCCGTCAGCACGCCCAGGTGGTCGCGCTCCATAGCGTTGGTGAGTGCCAAACGCTGCCAGTTAAGATCGAGCTCGTCGGTCGAGGTCACGGTGCCAAACTGCACACCCGAACCCGCCGGCAACGGCTCCAGGCGCAGATGCACCTCGGCATAGTGGCGCAGCGGCTCAAAGTGGCCCACGCCCTCGACCGGCCGCGAAATAGTCTCCTTATAGAGAATGCCGCCGGGCTCAAACGCAACCGAAAGGCCAAAGCGATCGGCCAACACCCGCTGCACGACCTCGAGTTGCACGGCGCCCATCAACTGCAAATGGATCTGCTCAAGATGCGTATTCCAGCTTACGCCGAGCATGGGATCTTCGTCCGCCAACTCACTCAGCGCTTTAAACACCGCATGAACGTCGTGTTCGCCCGGCAGCACCGTATAGGTGAGGACCGGAGCGATGACGGGCGCATCGCCCGCGGGCTCCGTGCCCAGGGCGTCCCCTGGGCGAACGTGCGCAAGACCCGTCACGGCGCAAATACCGCCAGCAGCAACTTCTTGGGCAAGCTCATACTTCTCGCCGTTATAGATGCGTACCTGATCGACCTTCTGTTCCCACGCCTCGGCACTGGAATGCCCGCTGATCATCTGTTTTGCGCGCAGCGTGCCGCCGGTCACTTTAACCCAAGCCAAGCGCTCGCCGCGATCCCCGCGGCTCACGCGGTAGACGCGCGCGGCAAACTCTGGGAGCCACGTCTGTTCGCGCATCAGCGCGCATATGCCATCCAGCAGCTCGTCCACGCCTTGGTCCTTGAGCGCCGAGCCCGCAAAGCAGGGAAACAACTTTCGCTCTGCGACCAGCCGCGAAAGCGTGGCAGTCGAAAGCTCCCCTGCGTCGAGAAACTCCTCGAGCGCTTCCTCGTCTAACGCAGCAGCATCCTCCTGAACGGCCCCGCCCGCCAGCAGTTCGTCGGCATCCAGGCAGCCCTCGGAAAGACGCTGTTCGAGTTGTGCCAGCAAAACATCGCGGCCGGGATTCTCCAAATCGATCTTGTTGATAAAGATGAACGTCGGAATGTCATAGCGTGCAAGCAGGCGCCACAGGGTTTCGGTGTGCCCCTGCACGCCATCATTGGCGCCCACAACCAAAATCGCATAGTCGAGCGCGCGCAATGTGCGCTCCGCCTCGGCAGAAAAATCGACGTGGCCGGGCGCATCCACGAGCATGACGTGCGTATCACCGTGGTCGAGCACGGCCTGCGACGAAAAAATCGTGATGCCACGCTCGCGCTCGATCGCGTTCGTGTCCAGATGCGAATCGCCATCGTCCACGCGGCCGCGCTTGCGAATGCGACCCGCGTTGAACAGCATGACCTCGGCCAACGTGGTCTTGCCGGCATCGACGTGCGCCAAGATTCCAACGACCGCTTGCTTCGACATGGCTCTCCTCTTATTGCAAGCCCATCGCACGCGGCAACGGGCGTTCACGCTCCACACTGGATGATACAATTTACGGGCCGGCGGGCGAAGCGGGCCCTATCCCCCGACCAAGCTCATCGCCCTGCGTTGCCGCGCGGCGATTTTCGTAGGTTCGCGCCTTGCGAAAGCCGGCACCTCCCCTTTTTGTCTGCCCGGGTTCATCTGGGGCAGTAACAACGCGAGCCCCACGACTGCGAGGAGCCACCATGAAGGCATTGCTCAACGAGTTCAAGGAATTCATCAATCGCGGCAACGTGATGGACATGGCCGTCGGCGTGATTATCGGTGGCGCATTCACCGCTATCGTGACCTCGCTTACCGATAACATCATCAACCCGCTTATCTCCGTAATTGCCGGCGGCAGCGCTACCGAGATCTCGGGGCTGGTGGTGCCGGGAACCAATATCGACTTTGGCGCTTTTATCGGCGCGTGCATCAACTTTTTGATTGTGGCGGCGATCGTCTTTGCCATCGTCAAGACATTCAACAAGGCGCAGGAGATTGGCGACAAGCTCGCCGGCAATGCCGCCGAGGAGACGGCGCCCGCACCCACCTGCCCCTATTGCCTGGAGGAGGTCCACGAGGGAGCGACCAAGTGTTGTCACTGCGGAAGCGAGCTGCCCAAGAAGTAGCCGCGAAGGCGCAACGCCCCGAGCGGCGAATGTCCCAGACGACGCGGTTTACCAAAAATGGCCCTACCCGGGGCCATTTTCATTTAGATGGAGTGTTGGCATGAGCCTGGGCGCTTATGCCTCGCGCAGCCAGTCGAACGCAACACGCGGCGTGCCGTCCGACACATATACGACGCCGGCGCGCTCGAACCCCGCCTTGGCGATGGCGCCCTGCATAGGCAGGTTGTCTTGGTGTGTGTCGATACGCAGATGGTCGATGCGTTCCTTGGCAAAGGCAAACATCGCAGCCGCGATACCGTGCACGGTGCCATCGGATGCCACGCGGTGCAGCACGGCGTACGGAGTGTCGCTACGCCATTGACCGTCCTCAATTGTGTCATAGCACTCGTCCGGGCCCGGTAAAAAGGCAAACGTCGCCACCACGCGGCCGTCGACTTCGCACACGTAACTGCCACCAGTGGCAATATCGGCAGCCAGCTGCTCGGCAGAAGGCGTGCCCTCGGGCCACTGCGTGGCGTTGCCATGCGCGCGCATAAAAGCGCGGGCCGCGTCATAGATAGCCATGACGGCGGGAATGTCGGTATCGAGGGTTTTTCTGATCATCACGCGGCGACCTCACGTTTATTGGTATCACTTTGATTGAGCAATGATACCAACGTTTGGAGAGGGGCGCGAAGCAGATGGGGAGCAAAAAGCGGGCCGCCTGGTCAAAAGCCAAAAGCGAGTTTTTGGGCGCTGCCACGGGCGGCGATATGAGCGACCTGTTTGCACGCGAGGACGAGCGCCGCGACGCACTAGACGCCGAGCGCGATGAAGCCTGGCGCTACAAGTCGTGCGAGCGCAAAAACCGTTACGACACGCGCGCCGAGGCCGAGGCAGTTATGGCCGACTGCGAAAACCGCGGACGGCGTGGTTTGGCCTGCTACAAATGCGAATACTGCGGCGGATGGCATCTGACGTCGCACCCCTGGAAATAGGCCCGCATCGGCACGGCGCTGACGGAGTGCCAGCCATCGCATGCAAGCTACGGGCGCGGCGGCACCAAAACATCGTAGCGGACGGCCTTGCCCGCAAGCTGATAGCTCGGCTTAACGCCGGCAAGCAGCGGGCCCTTTACCGGCCGCTTGATAACGACCTTGCGCGGACGCGCCGCAAGCGCAGCTTCGACCAGCGTCTCCTCATCGGCACATGGCTGTTCCAGATGATGCAAGAGTTGGAACTTCTTTTTCACCGCCGCGCTCTTGGTGCGCTCGGGAAACATGGGGTCCAGATACACCACGTCGGGAGCCGCGAGCTCGCCCTGCCCGATCAGCTCAGCTGTATGGCGAAGGCCGGTAATACTGTCCTCGCCCGCATGTAAGCGCATGCGCGCCACGGCTGTCGCAAGCGCCGGATCATCTGCCGCGCGATCCAAAGCATCCTTGAGGAGTGCCGCGATCACGCAATCCTGCTCATACAGATCGACGGTAAAGCCCGCGGCCGCCAACAGCAGCGAATCCTCGCCAAAGCCTGCCGTGGCATCAATCGCCCATGGGCACTCGACGCCTTTTGCGCGCGCAGCCTTTACCAGCAGCTCTTGCCGCAGACGGCCCTGCTTGAGCCGCGGATGCATGCGGATGAAATCGGCACGCAGCTCCATCGTGCCGTCGGTGAGCGTGAGGCCCTCGGACTTCCCGATTAGCTCAAGCCCCGCGGACCGAGCAACAGAAAAGGGATCGACGACGCCCATGGGTACTCCTTAACAAGCAAAACGAATACGCGAGCGCCGTTTATGTCGGCACCCAACCGTCCGCTATTGTCCCACATGCGACATGGCCCACAGCATCCCAATGCAAAGCACCGCCATCAATCCCGTGCACACGGCAGCGATCACAGAATCACCCATGCGCCTTCCCAACGACCGCGGCTCATGCACTTGCCCTGCTCCGTACATCATGGCTCCTCCTTGAGACCAGCTCTTACCATGGACCCATCATCGCAGCGCCGCGCATACGCTGCCATCGATTTGACTTACGCCCAGCTTTCCTTTTTGAAAGGTTGGGTTTGGCTGCGCGGGCTCAATGCGCTTTCAAACGCATGCATCGCCGCGTTGAACTACAATGTGCTTCACCATATGTGCAGTACATTGGGTGCGCCAAGTTGGCGTACTCGTATCGAAAGGACCAGCCATGAGCTTCACTCGCAAGACTCTCAAAATCCTTGCTCTCATCTACTTTGTTTTGGGCATCGCCAGCCTCGTCACCGCCGGCGTCGGTATCGCCACGGGCGGTCTCGATTCCACGTACGGTTCGTACGCCACGCTCGCAGCGGTCGTGCTTATCGCCAAGGGTCTCGTCGACCTTGCCGCAGGCGTCGCCGGTATCAAGGGCGCCAACAAGCCTTCGCAGGTGGACGGCGCGTTTAAGCTCGGTATTGTTGCCGCGGTCGCCACGCTTGCCCAAGCGGTGCTCACGCTTCCCGCGTTTGGCGGCGACGCCATCAATTTTGGCGCCTTTGTCATCGTGGTGTACGACCTGTTCTTTGTTCAGCAGGCACACGCCGTTAAGGCCGAGAACAAGGACCGCCTATAAGCGCTCGCTTCTCATAACCTCTGCAGCCAAGCAACTAAAAAGGGCCGATCGCGCATCTCCGCGGTCGGCCCTTTACGTTTGCCCAGATAAAACCTACCAAAATAAACCTGTCCCTTTTTGGCAGGTTGTTAGCTGTGGCGGTACACGGCGATAATGAAGTCGATATCGGTTTGGAGCGTGTCCAAGTTTGCCAGGCGCTCTTTGTCGGCAGGGCGCGTGCGGTAGTAGTACGGCGTCATCTGGAACACCGCCTCGATATCGGCCTGGGTCTGAAGCGTAATATTCGCAGACACCCGCTGCGTTCTGACCAACTCGAGCTCGGTGGTCTTCGGCAGCTTCTCATCGTTAAGGTACGGCGTGTCGTAGAGCGCTTCCTTAAGCCCAAAGAGATGGCGGGCACCTGGCACCACGGTGTAGAGCGAGCCCTCGGGCGCCAGCACGCGGGCAAACTCGCGCTCGTTAAAGGGAGCAAAGAGCTCAGTCACCATATCGAAGGCGCCATCGGCCACGGGAATGTCCTTCATATTGGCCACGAAATAGGTCGCATCGCCGCGCTTGGCGGCCAGGCGCACCATCTCTTTGCCCAGGTCGAACCCGTAAATATCCATGCCCGGCACCGCGCCCATGGCGCTGGTGTAGTAGCCCTCGCCGCAGCAAATATCGAGCAGCGTCATGGGACCGTTCGCAGACGCGGCACGCCCAGACACCTGCTTGCGCACGAGCTCGACCATCGCATCGCGCAACGGCGCATAGTAACCGCGATTCAGAAAGTCACGACGACTGCGTGCCTGCGACTTGGGATCGCCCATGGAGTCGCCGCTCTTGGACGAACGTAGTAGATATAGATAGCCCTCGCGAGCTCGGTCAAACCGGTGTCCGCCCGCACATGCAGCACCACGCTCGTCGTCCACCAACGGCTCATGGCAAACGGGACACAACAACATGGCAACTCCTTAGCGCGAACAACACAACGCCCACCATTGTCGCACGCCTTCCCCGCCTAGTCATTGGGGACTTTCTTGAATGACTAGTTAGAAGAGATAAGGAGTGTCCCCAGCTGCCGACAGAAAAGGAACGTCCCTAAGTGCCGACTGGTTGCATTAGGAGTATCATCGTCTGCGCAAATAAGCACGAAATAGCATGTTAGAGATTGAGAGCGTATGGCCGATACCGTATCTAAGCACATCGACATGACCACCGGCTCGCTGTGGCGCAATATTCCCCTGTTCGCCTTCCCCGTAGCCGCGACGAGCATCTTGGAGCAGCTGTCGAACCTCATCGCCACGGTCATCATCGGCAACTTCTCGGGCGACCAGGGAACCCTCGCCATGGCGGCGGTCGGCTCCAATGTTCCGCTTACCAGCCTTATGCTCAACCTGTTTATCGGCATGTCGCTTGGCTCCAACGTGGTCATTGCCAACGCTATCGGCCGCAACGATCAGAACATGGTCAAACGTGCCGTCCATACCTCGATTTTAATGGCGCTCGTGGGCTTTGTCGTCATCGCACTGGGCGAAATCTTTGCCGAGCCCATGCTCGCCGCGCTCAACGTGCCTGCCGAGACCATGCCGCTCGCTTCGCTCTATCTGCGCGTCTTTTTGCTCAGCATGCCCTCGATCTTGCTTTACAACTTTGAGGCCGCTATCTTCCGCTCCGTCGGCATCACCCGCATGCCGCTGCAGGCGCTTGCCGTGTCCACCGTCCTCAACATTGGCCTGGACCTTATCTTTGTCCCCGTACTCCACTGGGGCGTCGCAGGCGTAGCCATCGCCACCGCCATCGCCTACACCGTCAGCGCCGCTACGCTCTTTATCCGCCTGCTCAAGACCGACTCCGTCGTCCACGTCACCCCACGCGACCTGGCTATCGACCCCGTCGCCCTCAAGCGCATCGTCAAGATCGGACTGCCCGCCGGCATCCAAAGCGCCGTCTTTGCCGTCGCCAACATCATCATCCAGTCCGCCATCAACAGCCTGGGCACCGAGGTCATGGCGGCATCGAGCGCCGCCATGAGCCTGGAGTACGTGTGTTACAACCTGCTCAACAGCTTTAGCCAGGCTTGCACCACCTTTGTGGGACAAAACCACGGTGCCCGCCAGATCGACCGCTGCACCAAAACGCTTAAGGTCTGTCTGGTCGAAGGCGGTATCGTTGCACTCACCACGATTATCGTTATTGTCGGTCTGGGGCGCGAGATCCTGTCGCTGTTCAACAGCGATCCCAACATCGTCTCGATCGGCTATATCCGCGTGTGTTCGATCTTCCCGGCGTACGCCTTTAGCATGTTCTACGAAAACATGTCAGGCTACCTGCGCGGCTTTGGTATCTCGCTCACGCCCGCCCTCATCACCATGATCTGCGTCTGCGGCATCCGCTTCTATTGGGTGTTCTGCGTGTTCCCGCACTTCCGCACCTTTGCGAACATCATGATGGTCTACCCCATCAGCCTGGGCACCACGGCGTTCTTTATGGTCGTGGCGGTACTACTCTGCCACCCGGCACGCACCTATCGCGCCACCCAAGCCAAAGCGACAGCCCGCTAAACACCGCACTCAACGCCACGCCAGTCATTAATTGACAATATGCGAGCTCATATAGTCGATAAAGCGCCTCGTGGCGATGGGCATGGTGTCCCAGCTGCGCCAGGCGGCCACCACGTCGCGCGAGGGAGCATGCACGATGGGACGTACGCGAATATCGGCACGCATGCCCTCCACAGTACGACGGTAGAGCATACTCACGCCTAAGCCCTCCTCCACCATCGCCATGATGGTGTAGTCGTCGGTCACCTCACTCGTCACGTGCGGTGACAGGCCATGCGCCGCGAATGCATCGAGCACCAGGCTCTGCTCGCCCTCATCCAGCAGCACAAACGGCTCGGACGCCAAATCGGCGAGCGTCACCTTTTCCTTTGCCGTCAGCGGATGCCCGACAGGCAACAGCGCCACCAACTCGTCGTGATAGACCACGCGCTTCTCGAGCCCTGCGGTAAAACCGCGTGCCGTAAAGCAAAAGTCAACCACGCCATCGTGCACCCACTGGGCGTTGCGCGTGTAATCGCCCTGCTTGAGGGTAAAGTGCACGCCCGGATGCAGGGCCCCAAAGTCGCGGATCACGCGCGGCAACACGGTGCGGCTCACGTTGGTAAACGTCGCGATACGAATATCAGTCGAGGAGAGTCCCAGCAACTCCTGACGCTTGTCCTCAAGCTCGGCCTCGGCAGTTACGATTTGGCGCAGATA
>CABUNB010000023.1 GCA_902492755.1 uncultured Collinsella sp.
CGGCGCCGAGAGCTTCCACGCCTGGGCGGCCGTCCCGTTGGACTCGTAGAGCCACACGAGGTTGCCCTCGACCGCCGAGCGGCAGTACACGTCCAGGGCCAGCCCGCTCGCGCGCGAGGTGACCGACCAGCCTCCCTCGCACGCCTCGACGCGCCAAAGCTGGGACGCCGACCCGTCGGGCTCGGCCAGCTCGGCGGCGCTGCCGGAGGCGGTGAGCGCCATGCCGCCGATCGTCAGCCTGTAGCAGCCGGTGGCCCCGTCGAAGGCGAAGCGGATCGGGCTGGCGGATGGGCTCAGCGAGCAGCCCGAGGCGGAGGCCGACACGGCAAGGGAGGGGTCGAGCGACGGGGCGAGCAGGTACTCGCCGTCCTCGACGGCGCGGGCGGGCGGCGCCGAGAGCTTCCACGCCTGGGCGGCCGTCCCGTTGGACTCGTAGAGCCACACGAGGTTGCCCTCGACCGCCGAGCGGCAGTACACGTCCAGGGCCAGCCCGCTCGCGCGCGAGGTGACCGACCAGCCTCCCTCGCACGCCTCGACGCGCCAAAGCTGGGACGCCGACCCGTCGGGCTCGGCCAGCTCGGCGGCGCTGCCGGAGGCGGTGAGCGCCATGCCGCCGATCGTCAGCCTGTAGCAGCCGGTGGCCCCGTCGAAGGCGAAGCGGATCGGGCTGGCGGATGGGCTCAGCGAGCAGCCCGAGGCGGAGGCCGACACGGCAAGGGAGGGGTCGAGCGACGGGGCGAGCAGGTACTCGCCGTCCTCGACAACCTTCTCCAGTGCGGTTGTTGCGTATTCCGCTATCAGGTCGTACTTAGCGCTCCATTTGCTGTTCGATTCCTTGGTGACGTTCGATACCGCCGTAAGCTCAACCTTGGCGCCACCAGTCTCCCACTCCCTCAGATTCATCGCATAAGCAACAATCCCATTCTGAATCCCCGAGATGCTCGGCGGGAAGGATTGGTTGTCGGCATCAATGGAAAAGCTCTCTTCCTTGGCATCCAGGTGCTGCTGAATGCGGTCGACGTACTTCTCTGCCCATTCATCGGCCTTGCCATTTCGCACAAAGTAATTGTTGGACAGGTCGGTCGAGCGGTAGGCGTAGTCGTCCTTTTGGTAGTTTGTCGTGTGGTCGGAGTGGGCGATTGCCATGAGCTCGTCGGTCAGGCCAAAGTACAGATGGCGCTGGTCCAGGTCTCCGTACCAGTTGTCGCTGGTGTCGTCCCAGGTTAGGTCCATCTGGCACCATTTGCCGTCGATCTTTACGGCGTTCCACGTGTGGCCGTTGCCGGTGATGCGGCCGTTGGCGATGCCCGCTACGTCAAGGAGCTTGGAGTAGATGCGCTGGTAGCTCTCGCAGGTGCCCTGGTGGCGCGTGAGGCCGCTTTCGGCCGAGCACCAGTTGAGGCTGTGGTCGTACTCCAGCTGGTCGAGCGTCCAGTCGTGGAGCCACAGCGCCATGTCATATTCCGAGCCGTTTGTCTCTTGCCTGCACTGGGCTACGGCATTGTTGACGATCTGCGTGACGCTCGGGCGGGCGGCGTCGTTTATGGTCACCTCCGCCGTGGTGCGCAGGTAGTAGATCCCCTTGTCGTTTTGGGGGTCGTTTCTGTCGTTGTCCATGAAGTAGAAGTGGATGCGGTATGTGCCCGATGCTGTGAAGTCAAAGGTGAAGTCGTGGCCCGCGGTGCCCAGGCTGTAGTAGCTGGCCCATGCCGGGCGCGACGGGTCGCAGACGCTTTCCTGGCTGCCGCCGTCCCAATAGGTGGGCACGTCCATGCGCGCCTTGGCCTGGGACGAGCCGTTGGCTTGGGTCACGTGGAAGGTCGTCGCGGTGCCCGCGGGGGCGTCGTTCCACGAGACGGTGAAGGTGACGCCGTTTTGGGTTGCGGTGGCGGAGTGGGCGTAGGGGGTGTTTGCTGCGGTTGTGATGGCCTCGGGGGTGCCGGCGGCTTGCGTGCGGAGGGATGGGGTGGGGATGGTGGTTGCGGCGGTGTTGCCGTCGGCGCTTTCCGTGTTGACGGCGCTGGTGTCAGTGGATGTTGCGGTGCTGTCCTCTACGGTATCTGCTGTCGCATTTGTATCGGTGCCGTCTTCAGCTTTGCCTGTGTCGCTGCTCGTGGCGTCGGCTTGCGCTTGCTGCTCTGCGGTTGCCCGAGGCTGCACGGCTTCTGCGATGGCTGACATAGGCAACGTCGCGCTGACCATGGACGTGCACGCGATCGCGCAGAGCAGGTAGTAAAGGGGTCGTTTCATAGCGGAGCCTCTCGGTGAGCAGCCAACAGGGTCCGAAGGCAGCTCCAGGCCAGCACTCCGCACATATTTTGTTGGGGTTTACTTTACGAGAACCCCAGTCAACATCAGCGAACTTTCTGGGGAATGTTGGGGAGGGTGGTGGACTGGTGGGCTGGCGCCATAGGAGACGGCGCCAGCAACTAATACGGTTAGTCGGCGAATTGACATGGCGGCTGTTATTTATCGATGGCCCCGTCGTCAATAACACCCTGAATGGTCTTTGCGACATTAGAGGTCAAACGACCGACAGCAAGATCTGGGTTTTGATTGAGCCTTGTCTCTGCGACCAGTGCTGCCTCAAAATTTGAAGCAAGGTCACCAACGTGATGATTGGTTTTTAGATTCATTCCAAGTTCATCGCTAGCAAGCTTCTCAATATATCTTCGTCGACTACCCGGAGCGTGACCATTTTCCACAATTTCATTTTTATGGGGCAAAATAGTTGTCTCAAGTGCGCCGGGCTTATGCAGCATCAAGTAAAGCTCAAAGCTTGGATATGTCACGGCGACTTCAATTCTCTCTCTGTGGAAATCCTTTAGCAGCGTCGCGTACCCATCTGGATTGTCCTTAAAAACATCAACGTCAAAAACAACAACAACGCGATCGGAACCTTTAATGAAGTCGCTCCCGTTAACTTGGCCATTCATAACGGCAATCGCGTGCTCCAACAGCTTCTTGGGTGAGGATTGGTTTTTCTCTCCTTCGGTTCTTTCGACCGGCTTTAGTTCAATTAGTTCCGGTTTACCCTCCTTGGCTAGACGCGTTGCAAGCGAGTCGAAGTACCAATATTCGGTATTGGCTCCTTCTCCAATGAGAAAGCACTTTGATTTTGGCTTTTCGACTTTCCATTCGGTTCTACTGGACCAAGTGTCAAGAGAGTTAAGCGGTGGCATCTGGTTCCCCAATCAAACCGAGCGCATCTAGAGCTCTTCCTGTTGATAAAACCGGAACGCCGCCATAGCGACCCTCAAGGTATTGCTTATTGACGCGGGCATCGGATCTTGCCCCGTTGTCTGCAAACTTATCAAGCGGGAACAGGCTCGAATAGCCATGACGGTCGCGTTCGACAAACCAGATCTCATCACGCCTGAAATAATCAAAACTCATGATCGTGTTTTCATGGGTTGTAAATATCAGCTGGCAGTCGTCTTGCGCATGGACACGGTTAAACAGTGAGACAAGTTGCTGAGTAAGCATGGGATGAAAGCTGCGATTAAGCTCGTCAACCAGGAACAACTTGTCTTTACTGCTTGTAAATAAGATGTCCATAAAATCGAACAATCGCTTGGTTCCGTCCGATTCCTCCCTAAAATCGAAGTCAAGGATGGAGCCTTCGTGCCGCAGCTTCAGCACCGTGGCACGAGGCTCGGACGCCCCCTTGCTTTCAATGCTCAGAAATGCGTCGTCGCTGCGAAACGTTACGTTCGACTCGGCCTTCGGGCCAGAGGGGATGTTCTCGGTCATGAAGCGTTTTACAGAAAGCAACACTTCCGAAGGAACATACTTTTCAAGTTCGTCCATCCCTATTTTTTGCTTACGGAGGCTGCTGATGCCCGTATCAAAGGATGCCAGTACGTTGGCAACCTTGTTCAAATTAGCTCCGTGTCCGTAAAACTCAGAAGATGCAGGGCTTTGGTTAGCTCCGATAGCCGAAAAATTTAAATTAAACCAAGAAAAAACATCCGTCATAGCCGCCAAGGTAGATCCCTCTAAATAGTTTCTACCATTTGCAAGCGCCGATAAAAATAGCTCAGACCCCATGCTTTCGCGGACACGATGGAGGAAATCTTCGCGATAAACATTAAGCCTGGTTTTGTCAACATCGGATGCGCCTTGTTCGAGGCCCCGACAGTTAACGGAATCCGAACCGATTCTTTCAAATAACAAATTTGATTTGTCACCGAGCTCGTAAAGCCACTCCGAAACGATTGTCAGTTGAGCTAAATTGCAGCTAAAGCCATAGTCGAACGCGCGGCCATTTTTATAGAGCTGAATATCGAAAACCGACTCCTGTTCTTTAAGGCCAGAACCGCATTTGCAATACTCGACCTGGGCCCCTTGAGGAAGTGCACCGCTTAAAACAACATGCCTCATAAAGAGGAGCGCGGTAAAAATCGTGCTCTTACCGGAGGCATTGCCACCGTAGATAACGGCATTCCTTAAAACGCGAGCGTTTTGCGGAGTTGCGCAAATATGATTTTTAAAGCGCTGAATTTTAGAGGTCGATACCATGTCCAACGTTATCGGGTCTTCGCCTACTGACCTAAAGTTCTTAAATGAAAATCTGATAAGCATGGCGTCTCCTAGGTGATCAGCTGCTTTGCATAAAAGAGGCAGTCAACACAAGAATAGTATTTGACGATTTTATCGTCAAATATATATGAGGTTGATGACGCTTGCCCATCATGCTTCCAATTTGCCGCATATTTCCGAATTTGGTCTTTGTTGCAGGCTTCATTCCACTGTTGAATCAATTTGATAATGGACAAAATTGCCAAATCTGTCTCCGTGCTTAAACGCCGACGGGGGCGAAATCGTTCATATCGGCAATTGGTATGTCAGTTTGTGCTGTTTACGGCATGCGCCTGCTGCTCGGCTGTCGCTCGAGGCTGAATCGCCTCCGCGATGGCTGCCATGGGCATCGTCGCGCCGACAATGGACGTGCACGTGATCGCGCAGAGCAGGTAGTAAAGGGGTCGTTTCATAGCGGAGCCTCTCGGTGAGCAGCCAACAGGGTCCGAAGGCAGCTCCAGGCCAGCACTCCGCACATATTTTGTTGGGGTTTACTTTACGGGAACCCCAGTCATCATCAGTGAACTTTCTGGGGGGGGTGTTGGGGAGGGGTGTGGGGTTTTCCGATGGCGCTGTGGTTCGCGTTGGGTCGGCTCTATTGAGGGCGTTTAATCCGGGGTGCGTAAAACAACGGTTTCAAATATTGTTGTTTCCTGTTCAATTCTGTCTATCTACAATTGATCGCAAGCGTATGACTTGAGGAGATTGTTTACAGGTGGAATCGGTCACTATTCTTTGGATTGTCTTTTATGTCTTTACCGGTTTGTTGAGCGTTCGGCTTGTCCGCTTTGCTGGGCCCTTGGCGATTGGAGGGCAATACACCGTCGAAGAACTGTATCCCTCCGATGAGTCAGGCAGGTTGAACGTTGCCTACCGAATTCTCGCTCCAACAATTTGTTGCCAGCTCCCCGTGTTTATTATGGCTGCGATTTGCGATGCGTTTTCAGTTCCAGGTCCTTCGCTGCGATACATGCCCACCCTTTTCTATTGGTTGTTTCTTGGGGTAATCAAACATGCAAGGGGTAAATTGCGGTACCGGACTCTTCCTTTCTCATTCGAGGCGTTCATGTCTCTTTTGCTGTCCGTCGCATTCGATCACTTTGTTATCGATGGCTATCTCGGAGGACAGGGGCTAGATGTGCTTGATACTTCGAGTATTGCCTTTGAGTTTGAGCTGGCATTATTTGGCGTTGTGACCTTTTGGATTTCCACCTTTTTTAAGCGTTATCAAATTAAGCGTAGCCGTGTGCACTCATATGTCATTCCGTCATATGTTGTTCCGTCGTACTCCGTATTTAGTTACTCTTCAATTGATACGGGCGAAGCCAGGCTATTCGCATACGAGCGTGAATATGGTGATCTTTTACCTCAGCGTTTTTCGAATGATCTCCTGTTGAGAAGTGTTTTCTTCGCAATTATGGCTATAGAGGATGGGAATCGTCCTGAGTTCATCCGAACGATCGAGCGTATGGCCGCTCATTTCCATTTGGCAAATACTACTGGGATAATGCAGCAGAAGAGCGAGGCACCTCTGTCTGATAGTGATAGCGTTAAACTCGCAATTCCCTATATTGAGCGCATGTGGGACCAGTTCCTTGTTGAATTCGGTCGTTCTGCTGAGGGAGCCGGGGGAGACGGTCTGCGAATTTTTATGGGCTATTACACCTACGACTACTTGATGTTGTCGCGGACTATCCGCAATCGCTTTTCGCCATTTTACGGGGACTATTGCGGAACGAGATTACTTAATGCTAATCGCGTATTTTGCGATGTCCTGGAATTTGAGGAAAGGCAGCGTTACGGATTGCTTCCAAAGACGGTTACTGCGACTGGATCGATATGCGCCACTGAGCTTGGATGGCTTTCTGGAGAGTACTGTTATTGGTCCGATTACAATACGGTTGTATCCTGCCTGAACGGAAATGGTGCCAATGGCGTTAAGCTGGTCAGCAAAATTGATGTGAATAAAACTCAGATAACCGAGATGACCTCAAGGCTTAAGGAGCAAGGTGCTTCCATTCTTGAGGTCAAGTATGTGCCCGGCGCTTCGGCGACCATCGTGTGCATCGGCGATTCGTCTAAGATTTCGAGTACTGCCGGTAGTGACTGGATGGTTGTTGGCTAGTTGAATCATCTTCGCCTTTCACAAGCAAAGGTTATCGACTAGAATACACTTAATTGCGGTGGAAGCCCTCGGGCGACACCTGAAGAGGGTTGATGCGTCGGCCCCCTTTTTTTATTTAGATGTAAGATTCGGCTTGGCAAAACAAGGATCCCATTTGGGGAAAAGCAAATATCCGGTTGTTTTCCGCTTTGGGACGCGTGGTTTAAGCGTGTTTTTCGGAAGTGCGGGGAAAAACCGAAAACCGCCGAGCGGGGACCTCGGACGTTTTTCCGGACCATGTCCCGGCGCTATGCCGCATGGCCCCTCTCCTCGCGATACTCCCTAATGGTCTTCCATCCTAGCTCCTTCTTGAGCTTGCCGTCCCTGTACCACTCGATGTATTCGCCGAGCAGTCGGGAGAACTCGCCGAACGGCACGCCGGTCCAGTCCCTGCCCTCGAAGAAATCGCACTTGAGCGTGCCGAAGAAGCCCTCGGCGCGCGCGTTGTCGGGACTCCGCGCCCTCCTCGACATGGAGCGCCTGACCCCGGGGCCGCACGCCTCGCGCCACTCGCGCCCCATGTAGACGGCGCCGCCGTCGGTGTGCACCGTGAGCGGCCGGTCCTCCGTCGGGCCGACTATCCCCACCAGGTCCCTGAGCATGCCGACCATCAGGTCCGAGTCGGCGTGGACCGAGACCCTCCAGCAGATCGGCCACCCGTCGAAGCAGTCGATCGCCGGCGACAGGTACGCCCTGTACCCGTCGAGCCTGAACTCGGTGACGTCGGTGACCACGAGCAGGCCGGGCGCGTCCGCGTGGAAGTCGTGCGTCCCGTCCCCGCGCAGCGGGACGTTGGCCGGGCGCTCCGCGAGCTCGCCCCGGTAGCTGCAGTACCTCGCCCTCCTGCGCATCTGCGCCGCCTTGCGGGCGACCAGGCCCTCCTCGCGCATGATCCGGCGCACGACCTTCTCGGACGCGACGACGGGGGTCTCTGCGTCACCGGGCGCGAGCGCGCGCCACGAGACGGGCTCGCCGGGCCCCCTCCTGAGGTCGGCCGTCACGGACTCGGGCCCGTAGGCCCCGCCGCTCGCCTCGAACGACGCGCGCACGCGCTCCCTGAGCGCGGCCTTTGGGTCGGGCCTCGAGATCCTGGACGCCTGGTCAAGATAGGTGCTCTTCGGAATCGACAGGGTCCTGGTCACGTCCGCGAGCCTCACCGCCGGCGAGAGCCTCCTCGCCGCCTCTCCCGCCCTGTGCTTCTCCTCGTTCGTCAAAGAGCCAGGGCCTGGTGCTTTTAGGACGTCCAACACCGCCAGGGCCTCGGCGAGCCTGACCTCGGCCTCGCGGGCGCGCTCGGCGGGGTCGTCGGGGAGCCCCTCCAGGCCCCAGTCACGCCAGTCGGTCTGCTCGGGCTGCCCGCCGCCGCCCCCTCCGCGCCCAGTTCTCTCCATCTTGCCCGCGCCCCCTTCGGCTCGACGCTTCCGCGGGGAGGCGGGCTCGGCACCCGCGCGCCTCGCGGCGAACGCGGGGCTGCCCTCGCCGTGCGAGCAGTGCATGCGCTCCGCCCGGTCGGGCATCTCGCGGGCGGTCAGCTCGCCCGCCTCCTCCAGCTTGAGCCAAGCATACAGGTTGTCCTTGTTCGGGAAAAGCGGCAGGCGCCTGCAGGCTGCGGGGGCGGACAGGCCGCTCCGGTGGAACTCCCAGAGAATCCCCTCGCGCTCCTCTTTCGTGTACATCGGACTCCCTCCTGGACCCAGATTGGGTCCGAGATTTTGTCCGAGGTCCCGCGCAACCCGATTTTTGGGAACAAAACCGCAGGTCGCGGGTGCCCAAAACTAGGGTCTGGTCGACAGGTCTCGGATTTTCGCCGCACTTCTGGATTGGGCGCGCATTCAGCACTCTCGATGCCCCTTATCCTCTAAAAAAGTTCTTAAAACAGCCTTAAAGGCGTTCCAACTCACGTTGACAGCGTAAAATACGCATGTTTGACTATGACAGAAGTGGTTTTTAGGGGAGGAGTACGCCATGGAGGTGCTGGTTGTTGGCAACACCGCATATGTTGACGATGACTTTTGCGCCAAGGCGTTCCCCGGGGACCACGTTAAGGTCGTCGCTGCCGCGGAAGCGCGCCGCGATGAGTCGTCACCCCATGCCTCGTGGAAAGAGCTGCTCCTGCACTTGGAGCAGGCCTACGAGTTCGACCGCGTGGTCTACCTGTCTAATTACCTTACCCCGCATACCGATACCGTGGGCGATATCGAGCTGCTGCGATCGGTCTTTCGTACGTGCGCGGGTCGCCGGGTCCAACTACTGTATGTAGCGGGGCCCGCGGGTGCCGAGGGTGCCGCCGATGCCGTGGGGCGAACGGGCAAGGGCATTATCGCGCACGCAGCCAACGACCTGTGCCGCTACTACGCTGCTCGCGAGGGCGTTCAGACCAAGATCCTGCGCGTGCCGTTCCTGTATACCGCGTCTGCCGCGCTGGAGGACCCGTTTTTGGTGCCGATGTTCGACGCATGCTCAACCGGATCGGCCGCTCTGCAGGGCGCGCAGGATGCGGCGTTTCCCCTGCTGTGTGCCGAGGAGCTTTCGGTGCTGGTACGCCGTATCTTCGACAGCTGGAATGGTAACTTTGAGACGCTCGACGTAGCCGATACCTTCCATCACACGGTGGGTGAGGTGGGCGAGGCCCTTCAGGCGCTGTTCCCAGGGCTCTCAGTTGCCTATGGCGATTCTGCCGGCTACGCCCTGCCCGCCAGCGACGTCGCTCGCGTGCGCTATGGCTGGTTTCAGCGCTACGACTTGCTGCGCGACCTCTCGACCATTCAGGCTCGCTGGGATGCTGGCCGTGCAAAGAAGGTCAACCCCTTGCGCGCGGCCATCGACCGCATTCAAATGCGCACGCTGCCTGTCAAATGCCTGGAGACGGCAGCCGCCTGGGTGCTCTTTGAAGTGCTGGAGCGCTTGTTCTCCCAATCGGCTCAGCTCAACGTGCTCGATTATCGCCTGCTCTACGTGGTGCTGATCGGCACGCTGTATGGCTTGGACTTTGGCCTGGTTGCGGCGCTGCTGGCGTCGGTGGGTTTGGCTGCGAGTTACTTTACTCTGTACGGCTATACCTTCCAGGGCCTGTTCTACGAGCCGTCCAACTGGCTGCCGTTTATCGCGTACTTTGTTGTGGGTGCCGTGTGCGGCTATGTGCAGCTGCGCAACAGCGAAGCCATTAGGGCGGAGCGCGATCAAAACGAGCTCGTGCGCAACCGCAATACGTTCCTTACTCAGCTCTACCACGACGCGATCGAGGACAAGCGCGCGTACAGGCGCCAGATCGTGGGTCGCCACGACAGCTTTGGCAAGATCTTTGCCGTGACGCAGGAGCTCGACGTGTTCAACCCACGCGACATCTATCGCAAGTGCTGCGAGCTTCTGGGCGAGATTCTCGAGAACGATTCGGTGGCGATCTACCATGTTTCGGGCGGGGCATTTGCACGCCTGGTGGCAGCAAGTCCCGCGATTGCCGAAGATGCCGCACGCTCGCTCACGCTTGACCAGCTTGCACCTCTTTTGGGCGACGGGGGTCGTTCGAATCTGTGGGTGAACCGCGAGCTGACGCCGGGGCTTCCCATGTTTGGATACACGATCGAGCGCGACGGGGCACCCGCCGTGTTGATCTTTGTGCGTCGCGCGGCCGAAAACCAAATGACCCTCTATTATCAAAACCTGTTCCGCATCTTGTGCGGCCTGGTCGAAAGCGCGCTGGGCCGTGCCTTTGACTATGAGGCGGTGGCACAGGATAAACGCTGCGTTGACGGCACTTGCGTGCTCAAGCAGGCTGCCTTTGGCCAAGAGCTCGCGGCCGAGCAAGCGCTGGCAGATGGCAAGATGGGCAGCTTTTTGCTCCTGCGCGTGGTACCGGGCATGGAGCCTGTCGGCGAGCTGGTGGGCGCAATTGGGTCGGCAATCCGCGAGAGCGACGCGGCGGGCTTGGTCGATGGCGACGTGCTCTACCTGCTTATGCGCCAGGCAAAGGCGTGCGATCTGCCCATTATCCGCGAGCGCCTGAGCGCAAAGCAGATTGCGGTGGAGCCCGTCGACGGCGAGGACATCGTGGCGCTGCTGCAGCACATCGCTTACACCGGTGACGGTGAGGGGGATGTCGCTTGATCTCGCTTGTCGTTGCCGCCGTCTTGCTGCTGATTCATGCGCTGGTTTGCCTGGTGCTGTGGACGCTTATGAAGTTGGGCCTGCTGCCGGTGCGCGGGCACATGCTGGCTGTGATAGTGCTGGTGCCGCTGTGGGGCCCGTTGCTGGTGGTTCTGCTATCGGTCCGCGGCGCGGTGTTTGGCGAGGGGCTGAAAGAGTCTGCGCTGGAGTCGCTGCGCTTCAACGACGACCTGCATCGCAGCATCCTAGTGCACGAACGTGATGCCGATGCAGGCGTAGTGCCGCTCGAGGAGGCGCTCATCGTCAACGACCCGGCAGAACGGCGCCGCCTAATGCTCTCCATGCTCACCGAGGAGCCCGACGCGTACCTGGCGCAGCTGCAGGCGGCTAAGCTTAACGACGACGTTGAGGTGGCTCACTATGCCGCGACGGCGGTGGCGCAGATCTCTAAGGAGTCCGACCTTAAACTGCAGCAGCTGGAGCGTGCCTTTAAGACGGACCCGAGCGCGCAAAACCTCAATGAATACTGCGATTTTCTTGGCGAATACTTGGGCTCGGGCTTGGCCGAGGGGCGCGTGGCTCAGATTCAGCGCCAACAGTACGCGCGCCTGCTTGCGCGTCGCTGCGAGCGCGAGGACACCCTTGAGCTTCGCATTCGATACGCGACGGCGCTGGCCGATGTCGGGCAGATCGACGAGGCGCAGGCCGTGATCGACCAGCTGGTGCTCGATGTGCCCGAGGAGCAGGAGGTTTGGATGCTTTGTCTGCGCCTTGCGGTGATGCGCCGCGACGGTGACGAGGTCCACCGCGTGATCGATGCGATTGACAAACAGCATGTGTACTTGAGCGCCGCCAACCGCGAGGAACTGGCTTTTTGGCGCAACGGAGAGGGGGCCCGATGAGCGTGGTACAGCATTTCCGCGACCGTGCGGGCCATTTTCGCTGGATGGGGCTGCTTGTGGTGTGGGCGGTCTTTATTGCCATGGCGGCCGTGCTGCTGGTGGAGCGCGCTGGCGTACAGTACAGTGCGGGCCAGCATAAGCTGGGGATGCTTGCCGCCAACGATGCGGTGCCGGCTTCCTCGGCAATATTTGGCCAAAAGCCCACGTGCCTGGTCATTACCGACTCGGACCAAGATAGCGTCGACGACGTTAAAGACCAGTTCGACCAGATTTTGCTGGACATGAAGATCGCCCACCGCGATGTTGATATTGCCACCGACGGTGCGGATGCGATCCCATCGCTCACGTCGTTTGATCGCGTGATTGTGCTTATGCCCTCGCTTGACGGACTGGGTACGCATCTGACCGATCTGATAAGTTGGGTGAGTGCGGGCGGTTCGCTTATGCTCGCTATGCCGCCGGATAACTCGAGCTATCTGCAAGTGATTGCTCCCAAGCTTGGCATTGAATCTGCCGGATATGACTATGTAAAAGCCGAAAGCATTGTGCCGAGCGACGACTTTATGCTGGGCGGGGGAGAGCGCTACGAGCTCTCGGACCCCTTTGATTCGTCGCTTTCGGTTTCGCTGCGCGAGACGGCTCGTGTGTGGGCTAAGACCGGCGATGCGGGCGCTCCGCTCATTTGGTCGAATGACTGCGGTAGCGGTCGCACCGTGGTGTGCAATATCGGTATCTATGACAAGGTCATGCGCGGCTTTTACGCCGCGGCGATCAGCCTGCTGGGCGATGCCACGGCCTATCCGGTCATCAACAGCGCTGTCTTTTATCTGGATGACTTTCCCAGCCCCGTGCCCTCGGGCGACGGCACCTACATCAAGCGCGACTACGGGCTTTCCATCGCCGACTTTTATGCCAAGGTCTGGTGGCCCGATCTGCAAAAGCTCGCGCAAAAATACGGCATTCGCTATACCGGCGTGATGATCGAAAACTACGAGGACACGGTCAACCAGACCGAGCCCGCGCGCCAGGCCGATACCACGCAGTTCCGCTACTTTGGCGGCATGCTGCTGCAGATGGGCGGAGAGCTGGGCTTTCACGGCTACAACCATCAGCCGCTGGCGCTCTGGGATACCGACTATGGCACGTTGTACGACTACAAGACGTGGAAGAACAAGGAGACGCTCGTCGCATCGCTCAACGAGCTTATCGCCTTTCAGGACGAGGTGCTGCCCAATGCGCACGGCTCGGTCTATGTGCCACCGTCGAATATCCTTTCGGCCCGTGCGCGCAAGCTTATCGGCACCGACGTTCCGCGCATTAAGACCATCGCCAGTACGTATTTTGAGGATGGCACTGACCTGCCGTACGTGCAGGAGTTTGGCGTGGCGAGCGATGGCATTGTGGAGCAGCCGCGCATTGTCTCGGGCGGCATGGTCGACGATTCCTACATGCGCCTGGCTGCCGTGTCCGAGCTCAACATGCACTACGTGAGCACGCACTTTATGCATCCGGACGACCTACTGGATCCCGATCGCGGCGCCAAGGAGGGCTGGGAGGTCTACAAGGGCGGCCTGACCGACTACCTGGACTGGCTTACCAAGTTCGCGCCCGACCTGCGGCGCCAGACCGGCTCGGAATGCTCGGGCGCCATCCAGCGCTTTTCGTCCGTGACGGTGAGCGTGGATACCAGCGCGGATTCCTGGACGCTCAGCCTGGGCAATTTCTACGACGAGGCGTGGCTCATGTTCCGCGCCAACAACGGCGAGCCGGGTGCAGTCACGGGTGGCGAGATTACGCATCTGACGGGCGACCTGTACCTGGTCAAAGCCACGGACAAGACGGTGACCATTGCACGCAAGGAGGGTGGCGACAAATGAGAATCTGCTTGGTACTCGAGGGTTGCTACCCCTATGTGCACGGCGGCGTGTCCACTTGGATGCACGGCTACATCCAGGCCATGCCCGAGCACGAGTTTGTGCTGTGGGTGATTGGCGCGCATGCTGCCGACCGCGGCAAGTTTGTCTACGAGCTACCCAAAAACGTGGTCGAGGTGCACGAGGTATTTCTGGACGATGCCCTGCGGCTTTCGGGCGAGCAAGAAGAGGCCGACTTTAACGCCCGCGAGCGCGAGGCGCTGCGCCGCCTGGTGTCGCTCTCCAATCCGGACTGGGACGTGTTGTTCGATATCTTCCAGCGCCGTCGCGTGCATCCGCTCTCGTTTTTGCAGAGCCGCACGTTTATGGATATCTTTCGCGACGTGTGCCTGGCCGAGTACCCATACACGCCCTTTGCCGATGCATTCCACACCATGCGCTCGATGCTGCTGCCCGTGCTCTACCTTCTGGGCAGCGAGGTGCCGGTGGCTGATGTGTATCACGCCATCTCGACCGGCTACGGCGGCCTGCTCGCCTGCCTGGGCTCAAGCGTTCACCAGGCTCCGGTGCTGCTGACTGAGCACGGCATTTATACCCGCGAGCGCGAGGAAGAGATCATTCGCGCCGACTGGGTGGTGCCGTCGTTTAAGGACCGTTGGATTCGCTTTTTCTACATGCTGTCCGAGGAAATCTATCGACGCGCCTTCCGCGTGACGAGCCTGTTCCACAACGCGCGCAAGACACAGATCGACATGGGCTGCGACGCGAACAAATGCCTGGTGATCCCCAACGGCATCCAGTTCGATCGCTTTAAGGACATTCCGCTTAAGCCCGACGACGGCTGGGTGGACATTGGTGCCGTGGTGCGCCTAGCGCCCATCAAGGACGTCAAGACCATGATCTACGCCTTCTTTGAGCTGCACGAGCGCCTGCCAAAGGTGCGCCTGCACATTATGGGCGGCGTGGACGACGAGGAATACGGCGCCGAGTGGCATGCGCTGGTGGAGACCCTGGGCGTGCGCGACCTGATCTTTACCGGCCGCGTGGACGTGGTCGAGTACATGCAAAAGCTCGACTTTACCATTTTGACGAGCATCTCCGAGGGCCAGCCGCTGAGCGTGCTGGAGTCGCTCGCCGCGCGTCGTCCCTGCGTGACGACCGAGGTGGGCTGCTGCCGCGAGCTGCTCGAAGGCGCCCCGGGCGACGACTTTGGCGTGGCGGGTTTTGTGACGCCGCCCATGTATCGCAAGGGCTTGGCCGACGCTATGGAACGCATGTGCACAAGCCGCGCTCGTCGTATTGAGATGGGGGAGCGTGGCCAGCGTCGCGTTGCCACGTACTTTTTGCACGAGCAGATGCTCGCCAACTATCGCGCGCTGTACGACGAGACGGCGCAAGCGTTTGACCTGCCTAGAGAGGGGGAGTAGCCGGTGGCCGGAATCGGTTTTGAGCTCAAGCGCCTGTTTAGGCGCAAGGGTCTGTTTGCCACGATGCGCGCTTACGGCTACGCCGGCATTGTATGCACGGGCCCCATGCTGCTGGGTGTGCTGCTCCAGGTGGGTATCTTGGTGCTGTGCGGTCTGTGGGGTGTGGGCCGCGCCAACCAGGATCTGCTGGTGTGCATGGTGACCTATACGCTGCTGGCATCGCTCACGCTCACAAGCTTTTTTTCCATGCCGGTCACGCGCTTTTTGGCCGACATGCTCTTTGCCGAGCGCGAGGATGAGATCCTGCCTTCGTTTTGGGGATCTAATGCCATCATGCTCGTTTCGGGCACGGTGCTCTACGGCGTCTTTTTGCTGTTCTCGGGGGCCACGCTGCTGCAGGGGCTGCTGTGCCTGTGGCTGTTCAACATTATGATCGTCAACTGGAACGGCATGAGCTATCTCACGGCCATCAAAGATTATCGTGGCATTCTGTGCAGCTTTGCGGCCGCCATTGGCGTGGCGTGCCTGTGCGCCCTGGCCGCGCTGGCACTGGGACTGCCGCCGGTCGAGGGCCTGTTGGCGTCAATCGCCCTAGGCTACGGCGTCATGCTTGCCTGGGATGTGGTACTGCTGTACTGGTATTTTCCACAGAGTGACCGGAGTCCCTGGCGTTTTTTGCGCTGGCTCGACCAATTTATGCCGCTTGCGCTTACGGGGCTGTTTACCAACTTGGGGCTTTTCGCACACCTGGTTATTATCTGGGCGGGCCCTATTGGCGTGCAGATCAAAGGCCTGTTTTACGGGGCTCCTTACCATGACGTGCCGGCACTCATTGCGTTTTTGACCACACTCGTCACGACCGTCAACTTTGTGGTGTCGGTCGAGGTCAATTTCTATCCGCGCTACCGTGACTACTACAGTCTGTTTAACGACGGCGGCGTGGTGGGCGATATTGTAGTGGCCGAGGAGGAAATGCTCTCCACACTCAACAGCGAACTGCGCTTTTGCGCGCTCAAGCAGCTGTTTGTGACGGCGGCGGTCATTTCGCTCGAGACCACAGTGCTCTCGGCCCTACCGCTGGGCTTTAACAACCTTATGCACGGGTATTTTCGCACATTATGCGTAGGCTACGGCCTGTATGCCGTGGGCAACACAATCCTGCTGATCTTGCTGTACTTTACCGACTACAAGGGAGCCGTTCTGGCCTCGGGCCTGTTTGCCGGTGTGGCAGGGCTGGCGACCGCCGTGTCGTTGCTTTTGCCGCAGCAGTTTTACGGCTTTGGCTTTTTGTTGGGTGCGGTGGTGTTTTTTATCGTGGCCCTGCTGCGGCTCGATACCTATACCGCCAACTTGCCGTATCGTATCCTGAGCCAGCAGCCCATTGTGGCGACCGACAAAACGGGTCGCTTGACACAGCTGGGCCGCTTGCTCGACCGTGCCGAGCAGCGCTATGAGGCGTGCCGCCGCAAGGGCGTGCCGCACGGCGCGTTTCAGCGCGCAGTAGTTCGCGTGTATCGCAACCATTGGGGAGGTTCTGATGATCGATAAGTTGATGTCTCGCCGCTGTCTGATCGAGGCGGCTGCCGGCGCGCTGCTGCTTTCGGGCTGCTCATCTCAGGACGAATCCTCGACAAATAAGGTAAAAAAGCAAGACAAGATTAAAAAGGCCGAGGCCTCCGGCCATTACAAGCATCTGCGCGATAAGGACGAGCTGTACGAGGTCTACGACGACTCGGACATTGTGACCATGTACCTGACGGTCTCGCGCGGCAACAGCTCCGAGAACACCGACCACAGCTGGGCCGAGATCAACACGTACTCGGTGTATGACTATGCCGACATGGGCGTGACGCGCTATCAGGTTATGGGCCTGCTGCAGCCGGGCGACGAAGACGGCCCGGTGGCCGGCGAGGTTGGCTATGGCGAGGAAGCGCCCAATGCCACCGTGCAGGTGCGCGGTCAGA
The DNA here is from genome assembly GCA_902492755.1 of uncultured Collinsella sp. GTDB lineage: Bacteria > Actinomycetota > Coriobacteriia > Coriobacteriales > Coriobacteriaceae > Collinsella. The sequence continues at coordinate 17,017 of CABUNB010000023.1, forward strand.
CATCGAGCTCCTACACGCAAAAGAATTACAAGGTGGAGCTCAAAAAGGGCAAGGGTACCTGGCGCCAACAGCGCGCGATTGCGCTCAACAAGCACATGGGCGAGGGCATGCGTTTTCGCAACAAGATGGCCTACGACCTTATCCGCGGGATTCCCCAGATGATGGGCCTGCGCACGCAGTTTGTGCATCTGTGGGTGTGCGACCAGACCGAAAAGTCCAACGATACCTTTGAGGACTACGGCCTGTATACGCAGGTGGAGCAGCTCAACAAGACGGCGCTTAAGGCACATGGCCTGGATAAGAGCGGGCACCTGTACAAGGTGAACAGCTTTGATTTCCATCGCTACGAGGACACCATTAAACTTGCCGACGATCCCGACTACAACCAGGCAAGCTTTGAGGGCATGCTCGAGATTAAGGGCGATTCGGACCACACCAAGCTCATCGAGATGCTCGACGCCCTCAACGACGACTCGCAAAAGATCGATGACGTGCTCGACACCTACTTTGATACCGAGAACCTGGTCTATTGGCTGGCGTTTCAGATTCTGACGGGCAACTGCGATACTCAGAACCGTAACTGCTATCTGTACAGCCCGCTCAACTCCAATACGTGGTACATCCTCGATTGGGATAACGACGGCATGCTGCGTAAGCTTGAGCTGAGCCTGAAGGGGTTCTCGGACTATGCGAGCTGGGAGCGCGGCGTAAGCAACTACTGGGGCAACGTGCTATTCAATCGTGCGCTGCGCAGTAAGGCGTTTCGCAGTGAGCTCGACCGCGCCGTCAAGGACCTGCGCTCGTATTTGACCGAGGCGCGCCTGACAAAGATGATCAAGCACTATCGCGAGGTGACCGAGTCGCTCGTCTTTGCCGCCCCCGATATCGATAACCTGCCTGTCACCAAGGACCAATACGAGCAGGTTGCCGCCGCGATTCCCTCCGAGATCGAGGAGAACTACAAGAGCTTTCGCGAGAGCTATAAAAAGCCCATGCCGTTCTACATTGGCGTGCCGCAGATCGATAACGGTAAGCTGCGTATTAACTGGGATGCGTCCTACGACTTTAAGGCGCGTGACATTCGCTATACCGTGGAGCTGGCGCGCGACTATGCCATAAGCGACGTGCTTTTTAAGGCCGAGGACGTGCTACTTCCCGAGGTGACCTGTGATGCGCCCGATGCCGGCCAGTATTTTGTGCGCGTGCGCGCCACCAACTCCGACGGCTATACGCAAGATGCGTTTGACTACTATGTGACCGACGACGGCAAGCACTACGGCATGAAGTGTTTTTACGTGCAGGACGGCGGTAAGGTCGTGGAGGATACGTATGAGGAGGGCTAGCGCGCTGCTTGAGCGCTTGGCAGCTCCGCCTGTGCGTGCCACGCAGGAGCGTTACCGCCACGAGCTCAAATATCTCATTAACGAGGGCGAGCACGCCGCGCTTGCCTGTCGCATGGCGCCGGTGTTTAAACTGGACAAGTATGCGCGGGCGGGTGGTTACACCATTCGTAGCCTGTACTTTGACGACTACTGCAACTCGGCCTACGAGGAAAAAGACGCCGGTATTCTCATGCGCAAAAAGTATCGCGTGCGCATCTATAACGGCAGCGACAAGGTGATTAAGCTCGAGCGCAAAAAGAAGTTCGGCAGCTGGATCTACAAGGAGGACGCGCCACTCACGCGTGGCGAGTTTGAGCAGATTCTGGCCGGCGACTACGACTTTTTGCTGAGGAGCCCCTATCCGCTCTGTCGCGAGTTCTACATCGAGTGCATCTGCAATATGATGCGCCCGCGGACCATCGTGGACTACGAGCGCGAGCCGTGGGTGATGGACGAAGGTACCGTGCGCATTACCTTTGATAGCAACGTGCGTGCGGCGGTGGGAAGCTTTGACATCTTTGACGCGACGTTGCCCGCGTTGCCCGTGCTGGAGCCCGGCAAGCTGGTGATGGAGGTCAAGTTTACCGAGTTTTGTCCGCAGCTGGTGCGCGATATGGTGCCGCCGGGTGCGGCCGAACTCACGGCGGTCTCAAAGTACTGCCTGTGTTATGACAAGACCGCCTACCTGCGCGGTTTTAACTACTGGGAATCGGATTTTGGGAACCGAGGGGATATTTAAACCATGAGCACCAGGGACTTTTTTAAGAACTCCGTCTTGGAGGCGTTCGGTCAGGTCGACCCTGCCAAGATTGGCCTGTCGCTGCTCGTGGCGCTCGCCATGGGCATCCTGATCTATTACGTGTACAAGCGCTTTTTTACCGGCGTGGTCTATTCGCGCAGTTTTGCCGTGACGCTCGTGGGCATGTGCGTGCTCACCTGCATGGTCACGCTCGCGATCTCGACAAACGTGGTCATCTCGCTTGGTATGGTCGGTGCTCTGTCTATCGTCCGCTACCGTACGGCGGTCAAGGACCCGCTCGACCTGCTGTATCTGTTTTGGTCCATTACCACGGGCATTACGGCGGGAGCCGGTATGTATGCGCTCGTGGGGCTCACGGCGGTGGTGATCGTGGTGATGATTGCCGGCTTTGCGAGCCACCAGGACAAGGCGCGCGTGTACATGATGGTCATCCACTACACGGGTCAGACCACCGGCGACGATATCGTGCGTGCATTTGGGCGCACCAAGTTCAGCGTCAAGTCCAAGACGATGCGCGGTGACAAGGTCGAGATGGCCGTCGAGGTGTTCTCGGACGGTGTGGATATGCCCTATGCCGACGCCATCCGCGCACTCGACGGCGTGGAAGACCTAACGCTCATCCAATACAACGGCGAATATCACGGGTGATTTTGTTCCGGCGTTCTAACGAACGCCGGACCGCTCGACGCTGCTTGCGCTGACGTTTTCTCGACCTGGGTGGGCTAGTCTTGGTTTGGTTTTATGTAAGGGATGGTGTCGCGTGGACGTGCAACAGCTAGAAGAGTCCTGGGCTGCAAGGGCCGGCGCGCGTGAGGCGCGTCTTGTTGCGGCCTCGCACGTGCCGGCGGCGCTGTCGCTGCTGGGGATTGTGCGTCCCAGCGATCGCCTGGTCGTGTTTGCCGATGACTTTGCCGATGCGTTTGCGCGCGGCTTTGATGCCTGCGACGCTGTGCTCGTGGGGGAGCCGTCGGTTGCGGCGTTTGCCGCCGCGTCCGAGGGTTTTGCCACCGCGTTTGATGCCGAGGTGCCGCACCTGTGGTGGTTTGTGAATTCAATCGGCGGCTTTGGCCTGCGTGTTCCCGATTTGCGCGCGCTGGGTCGGGCGGCGCGTGAAGCTCATGCGCTGCTGGTTGTGGACAACACCGTGGCGTCGGCTTTTGGCTGCGATCTGCTGCGGCTGGGTGCTGCGCTGTCGCTCGAGGCGCTCGATCGCGTGTGTGCCGGCGAAGCTCCGCGCAAGCTCGTCGCCGTCTCGGTGGCGCGCTCGCAGCTCAAGCGCCATCGTGTGGATGCCGCTGCCGAGTGCACGCATGCCCTGCTTGAGGGCTGCGGCTTGGTCAAGCTTGATTTGACTGCTGACGAGGCCGACGTGCTGGAGCGCGGGCTGGACTCGCTCGATGCTCGCATGCAGGCTCACTTCGACCGCGCACGTGCACTGGCCGAGTATCTGGCTGCCAACGAGATGGTGCGCAACGTGCGCTATCCTGGGCTGGGTTCGCATCCCGATCATGCGGTTGCAACGGGAATCCTCGAGCACGGCTTTGGCCCGGCAGTTGAGTTTGACCTTATCGAGCGAAGTGCGGGCGAGCTGTTCGACACATTGCCGGGGGAGTTCCGCGCGTCGCCCGCCGGCGGCGCAACGACACGCCTTTCGGCCCCACGCGGCAAGCAGGGGGGAACCATCCGCCTCTTCGCCGGCACCGATAATCCTCTGGTTGTAGCGTCAACCCTAGACGGCGCCCTCCGCAAATTAGCTACTCTTTGATGCTGGCGATCAGGTCGTTTGCTTTAGTGGCAATGACGTTGTTGATGTCGGCCTGCAGCTCCTCGTAGACCGCTATGGCTCGCTCGCCGGCGGGGGTGAGGGTGGATCCGCGGGCGCCGTCGCGCTCGATGAGCTTGCAGCCCAGCTGTCCTTCGGCCTCGTTCACGATGCGCCAGGCCTTGGAATACGCCATGCCCATGCTCTTGGCGGCGCGGTTGAGCGAGTGCTCGCGGGCGATGCCCTGAAGCAGCAAGACACAGCCGTGGCCGAACACGCCCGGCAGATCTTTGTCGCACGCTTGAATGACCAACTTTGCCGTCGTCTTGTACTCCATGTGCTCCACGTCTCCCCGCTAAAGTGTTTGCTGGGCAAACGCAAGGCCTGCGTCAAACCCTCGTGTGCTCTTCTTAAATCATGCATTGTAGCAGTCAAAGTGCGTTAAGATACTTCCCCAGTATTGGGCGCCCAAGGTTGGGCTGGGTCCTACGAGGCCTGCAGCCGACCGGTCGCATGGAAAAAGGAGAAACATGGCTACGTTCTTTCCCGGTGAGTCCCACACGTTTTCGGAGTATCTGCTGGTCCCTGGTTACTCGTCCTCGCAGTGCATCCCCAACAACGTCTCTCTTAAGACGCCGCTAACCCGCTTCAAGCGCGGTGAGAAGCCGGCAATCACCCTGAACATCCCCATGGTTTCCGCCATCATGCAGTCCGTCTCGGGCGTCGACATGGGTGTCGCGCTCGCTACCGAGGGTGGCCTGTCCTTCATTTACGGTTCCCAGACCCCCGAGTCCGAGGCCGCTATGGTCAAGGCCGTCAAGGATCACAAGGCCGGCTTTGTTCAGTCCGATTCCACGCTGACCCCCGACATGACCATGGAGCAGGTCATCGAGCTCAAGGAGAAGACCGGTCACTCCACCATGCCGGTCACCGACGACGGCACTCCCAAGGGCAAGCTCCTGGGTATCGTCACCAGCCGTGACTATCGCCCCAGCCGCGATGACCACCAGAAGAAGGTCTCCGAGTTCATGACCCCGCGTGAGCAGCTCATCGTGGGCGACAAGAACATCAGCCTCAAGGTCGCCAACGACGTCATCTGGGACAACAAGCTCAACGCTCTGCCCATTGTCGACGACAACGATCACCTCATGGGCATCGTCTTCCGCAAGGACTACGACAGCCACAAGACCAACCCCAACGAGCTGCTCGATAACGACAAGCGCTACATGGTCGGTGCCGGCATCAACACCCGCGACTATGCCGAGCGCGTGCCGCTGCTCATCGAGGCCGGCGCCGATGTCCTGTGCATCGACTCCTCCGAGGGCTTCAGCGAGTGGCAGAAGCGCACCATCGAGTGGATCCGCGCCAACTACGGCGAGGACGTTAAGGTTGGTGCCGGTAACGTCGTCGACGCCGAGGGCTTCCGCTTTTTGGCAGACTGCGGTGCCGACTTCATTAAGGTCGGTATCGGTGGTGGCTCCATCTGCATCACCCGCGAGACCAAGGGCATCGGCCGCGGCCAGGCCACCGCGCTGATCGACGTCTGCCGCGCCCGTGACGAGTACTACGAGGAGACCGGTGTCTACGTGCCCGTGTGCTCCGACGGTGGCATTGTCTACGACTACCACATGACGCTCGCCCTTGCCATGGGTGCCGACTTTATGATGCTGGGTCGCTACTTCGCCCGCTTCGATGAGAGCCCGACCGAGCGCGTCAACGTTAACGGTCAGTACATGAAGGAGTACTGGGGCGAGGGTTCTGCGCGTGCTCGCAACTGGCAGCGCTACGACCTGGGCGGCGCCGCGAAGCTCAGCTTCGTCGAGGGCGTCGACTCCTACGTTCCCTACGCCGGCTCCCTCAAGGACGGCGTGGGCGGCACGCTCTACAAGGTCAAGTCCACGATGTGCAACTGCGGCGCCCTCTCGATCCCCGAGCTCCAGGAAAAGGCGCGCCTAACGCTGGTCAGCTCCACTTCCATCGTCGAAGGCGGAGCCCACGACGTTGTCGTGAAAGACTCCCAGCAGTCTGTGTCTTATCGATAGGATAAGAGCTGCACATAAAGGTTGAGTTTCAACCACGTTATTTAGATAAAGCGAGATGCCTGCAAGTCGCAGGCATCTCGCTTGTTGTATTTGCTATCATCAGTCAAGTTAACCTTAGGGTCGGTCGGCTTAGCTTTGTTTGCTACAAGTTCCGCACGCAAAGAAGAGCACTTAATGTGCTCTTCGTCTTGCGCAGGACTGTCCGCAGTAGCGAATAAAGCTAAGCCGACCGACCCCAGCTAAGATTAAAGGAGCTGATATGTGCGATTGCACAGATCATAAGGACGAGATCCCTGCCTACGACGCACAGGCCATTGAGTCCAAGTGGATGAAGGCCTGGGAGGACTCCAACCTCTTTGCCGTCGACACCGACGCCAGCAAGCCCAAGAAGTACGTGCTCGAGATGTTCCCGTATCCGTCGGGCGACCTGCACATGGGCCACGCGCGCAACTACACCATCGGCGATGCCATGGCCCGTCAGGCCCGCATGCGCGGCTACGACGTGCTTCACCCCATCGGCTTCGATGCCTTTGGCCTGCCTGCCGAGAACGCCGCCATCAAGCACAACACGCAGGCTGCCGCCTGGACGTATAAGAACATGGACCAGGCTCTCGCCACGATGAAGCGCATGGGCTTCTCCTACGATCTGGATCGCATGGTCAAGACCTGTAGCCCCGACTACTACCGCTGGGGTCAGTGGATCTTTGAGAAGCTGTGGGAAAAGGGCCTGGTCTACCGCAAGAAGAACCCGGTCAACTGGTGTCCTAACTGCAAGACCGTTCTGGCCAACGAGCAGGTCACCGAGGGCAAGTGCTGGCGCTGCGGCACCGAGCCCGAGAAGCGCGACCTGGAGCAGTGGTACTTCAAGATCACCGAGTACTCCCAGGAGCTGCTCGACGACCTGGAGAAGCTCCCCGGCTGGCCCGAGCGCGTCAAGCAGATGCAGGCCAACTGGATCGGTCGTTCCGAGGGCGCCGAGGTCGACTTTACCCTGTGCGACAAGGATGGCGAGCCCATCGAGGGCGACGAGGGTAAGATCACCGTCTTCACCACGCGAGCCGACACGCTCTTTGGTGTCTCCTTCTTTGTCTTGGCTCCCGAGTACGCTCGTCTGCACGAGCTCGTCGAGGGCACGGAGTACGAGGAGGCCGTGACCAAGATCGTCGAGGACTCCAAGCATATCTCCGCCGTCGAGCGTGCCCAGGGCACCCTCGAGAAGCACGGTGCCTTTACCGGCCGCTACGTGGTGAACCCGGTCAACGGCGAGAAGGTCCCCGTGTGGGTTGCCGATTATGTTGTTGCCGACTACGGCACCGGCGCTGTCATGGCCGTTCCCTGCGGCGACCAGCGCGATTTTGAGTTTGCCCGCAAGTATGACCTGCCGATCGTGCCGATCATCCTGGACGATGACGACCGCGCAGCCGTCGAGGCTAACGGTGAGACCATCGATACCTTCCATGCCGAGACCGTCGACTGGGATTGCGCCCACGCTGCCGAGGGCACGCTCGTCCAGTCCGGCAAGTACACCGGCATGCGCGGCGGCAAGCACTCCGAGGGCGAGGCTGCGATCGTGGCCGACCTCGAGGCCATGGGCTGCGGTCGTCGCAAGGTCGAGTTCCGTCTGCGCGATTGGCTCATTTCCCGTCAGCGCTATTGGGGCAACCCCATCCCGGCCATCCACTGCGAGCACTGCGGCATCGTCCCCGTACCCGAGGACCAGCTGCCGGTGACGCTGCCCGAGAACCTGGACCTGGGCGCCGGCGAGACTCTTGCCGAGTGCAAGGAGTTCTACGAGACCACCTGCCCGGTCTGCGGCCGTCCGGCCAAGCGCGAGACCGATACCATGGACACCTTTACCTGCTCCAGCTGGTATTACCTGCGCTACACCGATCCGCACAACACCGAGCTGCCTTTCTCCAAGGAAGCCGCCGATCGTTGGATGCCCGTCGATAACTACATCGGTGGCATCGAGCACGCCATTCTGCACCTGCTGTACAGCCGTTTCTTTACCAAGGCGCTGCGTGACCTGGGTCTGCTGAGCGTGGACGAGCCCTTTACCAACCTGCTGTGCCAGGGCATGGTCAAGGACGAGAACGGCGACACCATGTCCAAGTCCAAGGGTAACGTCGTGCCCCCGAGCTCGGTCATCGAGCCCTACGGCGCCGACACCATGCGTCTGGCGATCCTGTTTATCGCCCCGCCCGAGAAGGACTTTGACTGGGACCCCAAGGCCGTCGAGGGTGCCAACCGCTTTATCAAGCGCGCTTGGCGTATCGTGTGGCAGCTCGTCCAGTCCGGCGACGCCAACGTGGCCTTCGACAAGTCCGTGCTCGACGAGGCCGCGCTCAAGCTCTATCGCGAGCGTCACCGCACCATCGCCAAGTGCACCGAGGACTACGATCGCGGTCAGTTCAACACTGCGATCTCGGCCGTCATGGAGCTCGTCAACGCCGCGAGCGCTTACCTCAACGCCACTGAGAGCGCTGCCCGTGATAAGGCACTGTGCTACGGCGTGGCCAAGGACATCGTGAGCGTCCTTGCCCCCATCTGCCCGTTCTGGGCCGATGAGCTGTGGCACGAGGCGCTCGGTTGCGAGGGCAACGCCTACACCGCTGCCTGGCCCGAGTTTGACCTGGCCGAGTCCATCGAGGACACGGTGCAGATCGTCGTCCAGGTGCTCGGCAAGGTCCGTGGTCGTATCGATGTCGCCCGCGACGCCTCCAACGAGGAGATGCAGGCTGCCGCCGAGGCCGCCGTCGCCAAGTGGCTCGAGGGCAAGACGGTCGTCAAGGCCATCTGCGTGCCCGGCAAGCTGGTCAACCTGGTGGTCAAGTAAGCGCTGCGCGCATAGCTGACATGAAAAGGCGAGGGACGATTCCGCAGGAGTCGCCCCTCTTTTTGGTTATGGATACTTGCGACACACCCAATTATCCATTTCTTGTGGAGAACCTGTGCTCACGCTGACCTGCGGGTTTGTGTTGTGGTTGCACGTTTGTGCAGGTATTGGTATAGTTTGCTTGCAAATGAAGTTGTAATTGAAAGAAGTGGGGTTTCGGCCCCGCTTCTTTTTTGTATGGATGGAGGTGCCGCAATGGTCAAGACCAAGACCGAGCAGGCGATCATCGACGCGCTCGAGGCCGTTGCTCCCCAGCACGATGTCGACATCGTCGACGTTGAGCTCGTGGGTGCCACCAAGGCCCCCTGTGTGCGTGTGCGTATCGAGGGTGCCGAGGGTCAGAGCCTGTCGCTCAATGACGTCACGGCCAACACCAAATGGGTCGGCGATGTGATTGAGGAGCTCGACCCCATCTCTTCGAGCTATACGCTCGAGGTGTCGAGCCCGGGTATGGCGCGCCCGCTGCGCCGCCCGCGTGACTTTGCCCGCTTTGTGGGCGAGAACTGCGAGCTCACCTCCACCGCCACCGAGGGCCGTCGCAAGTACGCCGGCAAGATTGCCGCCGCCACCGAGACGAACGTGACCCTCGAGCTCGAGGACGGCGAGTCCGTTACCCTCGATTTCTCTGATGTTAAAAAGTGCAAGTTGAAGCCCACCTATGACTTCAAGCCCGCGAAGGAAGGAAAGTAAGATGGCAGCATCCGACATGATGTCCGCCCTGATGGAGCTTTGCCAGGAGAAGCACATCGACCAGCTCTACCTGATCGACCGCCTGGAGCAGTCGCTCGCCAAGAGCTATGCCGAGATCCTGCATCTTGAGTGGGGCGCCAAGGTGACCATCGACCGCACCACCGGCAAGATCTACGTCTACCGTCTGGAGCCGATCGACGATTCAATGGACGAGGAGGGCAACTTCACCGAGTTCGAGGAGATCGACGTCACTCCCAAGAACACGAGCCGCATCGCCGCCCAGCACGCCAAGGCCGAGATCAACGCCATCGTGCGCAACTCCGCCCGCGAGCAGATCTACGAGGAGTTCTCCGGCCGCATCGGTGACCTCATCAGCGGTACCGTGCTGCAGTCCACACCCGACTTCACGATCGTCAAGATTCGCGAGGGCGTCGAGGCCGAGCTTCCGCACTTCGACCAGCGCCGTTACGAGAACGAGCGCAACGAGCGTCCGATGGGCGAGCGCTACCTGCACAACCAGCACATCAAGGCCGTGATCATCGACGTTCGCGACCCCAACTCCAACCTGCAGCCGGTTCGTGGCGAGCACAGCCGTCCGCCGATTGTCATCTCCCGTACCCACCCCGAGCTCATGCGTCGTCTGTTTGAGCAGGAGGTGCCCGAGATCTATGAGGGCACCGTCCAGATCAAGTCGATCGCCCGCGAGCCCGGCCAGCGCTCCAAGGTCGCCGTCCACTCACTCGACGATCGCCTGGATCCCGTGGGCGCCTGCGTCGGCCCAAAGGGCAGCCGTGTTCGCGCCGTCGTGGGCGAGCTCCGTGGCGAGCGCGTCGACGTCATCCTGTGGGATGCCGATCCGGCCGTCTACGTCGCCAACGCCCTGTCGCCCGCCAAGGTCACCCGCGTCCTCATCGACGAGGAGAAGGCCTACGCCGGCGTTATCGTGCCCGACGACCAGCTGTCCCTCGCCATCGGCAAGGAGGGCCAGAACGCCCGCCTCGCCGCGCGCCTGACCGGCTGGCACATCGACATTAAGTCCGAAACCCTTGCCGCCGACATCCTCAAGAACGTTCCCGTTCACGAGGAGCCCGCCGCCGACCTGATCGGTGACGAGGAGGACGAGGACGTCCGTCGCTGCGAGTTCGTGTCCGAGGACGGCATCCAGTGCCGCAACCAGGCCCGTCCCGGCTCCCGTTTCTGCGGTGTCCACGACACCGACGCCTTCGATGATGCGGAGGACCTGATCTAGCGCGCGGTCGCGCCGGGCGGGTCCCAGCGCATACCCCACGCTCGTTCAGTCTCTAGGCACCCAAGGTGCCAGAAAGGGTAGGTGAAGTCATATGGCAAAAGTCCGTGTGTCCACCCTGGCCAAAGAGTTCGGCATGACCTCCAAGGAACTGATGGGTCATCTCGCCGAAATGAAGATTCCCGCTAAGTCCGCTTCCTCCGCTCTGGAGGACGCATACGTCGCCATGGTCCGCAAGCAGCTCGCCTCGGTGATCGAGGCCCGCGCCCAGGAAGTCGAGGCCGCCAAGCTGGCCGAGGAGCAGGCAGCTGCCGCCGAGGAAGCCGCCCGCGCCGCCGAGGCCGAGCGCGAGCGCATCGCCGCCGAGAAGGCACGCGAGGAGGAGCGCCGTCAGTTTGCCGCAGCCCAGGCTGCCGAGGAGGCTGCCCGCGCCGAGGCCGAGGCCAAGAAGAAGGCCGAGCAGGAGCGCCTTGCTCGCGAGAAGGAGGAGGCTGCCCGCGAGGCCCAACGCCGCGCCGTTCCCGCTTCCGACTCCGGTTCGCGCTTCCGTTCGCTGCTCGACCAGATCGCCGCACAGGAGACCGTGCTCAAGGAGAAGAAGGACGCCGAGGACAAGGCCAAAGCCGAGCGCGCCGCCGAGCGCGGTAACCGTCGTGGCGGCAACAACGACCGCCGCGGTGGCCGTCGTAACGATCGCAACGCCTCCGACAACAACTCCGAGCGTAACGCCTCCGAGAGCCGTCCGCACAGCCATCGCACCAACGCCAGCAACAACGTCGCTGCTGGCATGGACTTCCCCAACCCCGACAAGCAGGGCAAGGGCAAGAAGCGCAAGGGCGGTCACAACAACGAAGAGGACCACTATAGCCGCATGGCTCGCGAGGCCGAGGAGTACAGCCGCGAGAAGGTGCTCGAGGAGGCCCGCGCCGCCGTCGAGGAGGCCTCTCGCGAGTCCACCGGTCGCCGCAAGAAGCGCAAGGAGAAGCGCGAGCGCGAGGCTGCCAAGGCTCAGGAGGAGCGCAAGATAGAGGAGGCGTTGGCCCAGGGCGTGAACCCCGAGGAGCTCGACGCCATCAAGGTCTCCCAGGGCGTTACCGTCCAGGAGCTCGCCGAGGCGCTCGACGTTCCGGCCAACGACATCATCAAGCGCCTGTTCCTGCTGGGCACGCCGCTCACCATGACGCAGTCCATGTCCGACGACCTCGTCGAGCTCGTTGCCGACGACCTGGGCCGTCAGATCAAGATCATCACCCCCGAGGAGGAGAACACCTTCTCGTTCTACGACGATCCCGCCGACCTTAAGCCGCGCGCCCCGGTCGTCACCGTCATGGGCCACGTCGACCACGGCAAGACGAGCCTCCTCGACGCTATCCGTCACACCGGCGTCGCTGCCGGCGAGGCGGGCGGCATCACGCAGGCCATCGGTGCTTCGCAGGTCATGATCAATGACCGCAAGATCACCTTCATCGATACCCCGGGCCATGCCACCTTTACGGCTATGCGTGCCCGTGGCGCCAAGGTGACCGACATCGTCATTCTGATCGTGGCTGCCGACGACGGCGTCATGCCCCAGACGGTCGAGTCGATCAACCACGCCAAGGCTGCCGGCGTACCCATCGTCGTCGCCGTCAACAAGATTGATAAGCCGGGTGCCAACCCCGACCGCGTGCGCCAGGAGCTCACCGAGTACGGTGTCATCCCCGAGGAGTGGGGCGGACAGAACATGTTCGTCAACATCTCGGCGAAGCAGAAGATCGGTATCGACGACCTTCTGGAGACCGTGCTGCTCCAGGCCGATGTACTCGAGCTCAAGGCCAACCCGGACACCTTTGCCTCCGGCAACGTCCTCGAGGCCAAGCTCGACAAGGGCCGCGGCTCGGTCGCTACCGTGCTCGTGACCCGCGGTACCCTGCACGTGGGCGATACGCTGGTCGCCGGCCTCACCTACGGCCGCGTCCGCGCCATGCTCGACCCCAAGGGCCGCGCCGTCACCGAGGCCGGTCCCTCCGACGCCGTCGAGATCCTGGGCCTGCAGTCTGTGCCCAACGCCGGTGACGAGTTCCGCGTGTTCGAGGACGAGCGCGAGGCACGTGCGCTGGCCGACGAGCGTTCGCTCAAGGCCCGTATCGAGGAGCAGAGCCGCGTCAAGCACGTCACGCTCGAGAACCTCTTCGAGACCATTGCAGACGCCGAGGTAAAGGAGCTCAACCTGATCATCAAGGCCGACGTCCAGGGTTCCATCGAGGCCCTTCAGGACTCGCTCGACAAGATGGATCAGTCCGAGGTTCGTATCAACACGATCCACTCCGCCGTTGGTGCCATCAACGAGACCGACGTCGTCCTGGCCGACGCCTCCAACGCCATCATCATCGGCTTTGGCGTCCGTCCCGACGGTAAGGCCCGCTCCGCCGCCGAGCGTGAGGGCGTCGAGATCCGTTGCTACGACGTCATCTACAAGTGCCTCGAGGAACTCGACGCTGCCCGTATCGGCATGCTTAAGCCCACCGAGGTCGAGGTCTCCACGGGTACCGCGACCGTCCTGGACACCTTCAAGGTGCCCAAAGTCGGTATCGCCGCCGGTGTCCGTGTCGAAGAGGGCGAGATCGCCGCGACCGATTCCGTGCGTCTGGTGCGCGACGGCATCGTGGTCTTCAACGGCAAGATCGCCTCGATGCGCCACTACAAGGACGAGGCCAAGAGCCTCAAGAGCGGTTCCGAGGGCGGCATTGGCCTGGAGAACTTCCAGGACATCAAGCCCGGCGACCAGATCGAGGGTTACCGCATCGACCAGGTTGCCCGTACCGAGTAGGGGGTAGCGCTATGAAGCAAACGCAGGCAACCCGCCGTCTGGGCGAGCAGCTTCGCGAGAAGCTTGGTTATATCCTGCTCTTTGAGGTTTCCGATCCGCGTCTCGACCTGGTTACTTTGACCGCGGTCGAGGTCGCGGTGGACCGTTCGTTCGCGCGCGTGTACGTGTCGTGCGATGCGAGCCGCTACGACGAGGTCATGGAGGCGCTCGCAAGCGCCAAGGGCCGTATTCGCAGCCTGTTGGCTCGCTCGCTCGATTGGCGTGTCACGCCCGAGCTCGATTTTCGCATCGATCGCTCGACCGATGAGGCCGAGCGCATCACGCGTGCGCTGGAAAACGTTCCCGCCACGCTTGCGATCGAAAAGGACGAGGACGGCTATCCGATAGCGGATGCCGCCCAGGAGGCAGCTTTAGATGACTAATTCCGCCGACCTCGCCTCGTGCGAGTCTGCAGATATTCAGCGACGCATCCTCGAGCTCATCGAGGGTGCGTCCTCCATTGCGATTTCGGGACATACTTCTCCCGATGGCGATGCCTTGGGTTCCGTGTTGGGTCTGGGCCTTTCGCTCATGAAGTTTTTCCCCAACAAGGACATTGCGCTGCTGCTGGCAGACGATGATCCGGTTCCGCGTATCTACCGCTTTATGGAAGGCTCCGATCGCCTGGTACCGGCATCTGCGTATACCGGCAATCCGGACCTGTTCATCTCGGTGGACGTGCCGGTCGTCGAGCGTCTCAATAATTCCGCCGAGGTGCTTCGTCGCTCCAAGCATGTGGTGTGCTTCGATCACCATCCGGCGCGCGAGGAGTTTGCCGAGCTCAGTCTGAGGCGCGTCGAAGCTGCAGCCTGCGCCATGATCATCGACCGCTTCTTGGACAATTGCGGCATTGTCGCACGTGATGGCGTTGCGACCTGCTTGCTGTGTGGCTTGGTGACCGATACCGGCCGTTTTCAGTACCAAAACGCCGATGCCGCCGCGTTCCATGCGGCCTCGCGTCTGGTTGCCCACGGTGCCGATCCCGCGCGTGTGGCACTCGAGGTATACCAGAGCATGCGCGTTGAGTTTTTGCACCTCAAGTCTATCGTTATGGGCCGCATCAAGACGGTGGCCCACGGGCGCGTCGCGTATAGCTACGCGTACCAGAGCGACCTTGAGGCTTGCGGTGTCACCTCGGATGAGTGCGACGGCCTGGTCGATGTGGTGCGCTCGGTTATGGGCGTGGAAGTCTGCCTGTTCCTGAAGGGCATTGAGGGCGATACCAAGGTGCGCGGTAACCTGCGCTCCAAGGGCGACCTCAACGTGTCCGAGATCGCTGCTGCCTTTGGCGGAGGCGGACATCCCGCTGCCGCCGGTTTCTCCAACAACGGAACGATTCTCGAGACGCTCACCGCGGCACTTCCCATGCTGGCCGAGCTGGTAGGGGAGGATCCCGCTTCGGTGACCGTCGAGCTCTAACTTTTTGGATGGTACATGGCTCGTCGTACACCTTCTCAACTTAATATGCTGCTCGCTGTCGATAAGCCGGTGGGCTGCACGTCCCACGATGTGGTTTCGCAATGTCGGCGCGCCCTCCATGAGCGACGCGTCGGCCATGCCGGCACGCTCGACCCCATGGCATCGGGTGTCATGGTGGTGGGCGTGGGTCAGGCCACCCGTCTGCTGGGCATGCTCACGCTCGATACCAAAAGCTACGTCGCCGACATCTCGTTTGGCGCCGAGACCAATACCGATGATGCGGAGGGCGAGGCGGTCCGCACGGTGGCTGTTGCCAACGAGCTCCGCGATCCTGCCTATGCCCGTGAGCGCTTGGCCGCCATGCTGGGTCCGCAGATGCAGGTGCCGCCGGCGTTTTCGGCTATCTCGGTCAATGGCGTTCGCGCCTACAAGTCTGCTCGCGAGGGCAATGCGGTGGACCTACCTCCGCGCCCTGTCGAGGTCTATGCCACCGACCTGATCGCCGTAGGCGGCGAAGGTGATACGTGTGTGTGGACCGTGGCGTTCTCGGTGAGCAAGGGCACCTATATCCGTGCGCTCGCTCGCGACTTGGGCCGCGCCTGTGAGAGCGCCGCGCACATTTCCGCGCTGCGCCGCACCGCTTCCGGCGTTGTTTCCATTGGCGCTTGTCATGCGGTCGAGGAGCTTTCTCCCGAGTCCGCCGCTGGCTTTGCCCTGGAGCCCATTGCGGCCCTGGGCGCCACGCGTGTTGACTTGCCGGGCAATCTTGCCGACGACCTGCTCTGCGGCCGACGCATTCCCGTTGAGCGTGCGCTTGCTGATTTTGATGCCTCGAAGGCGCCGTTTGCGTTGGTGCTCGATGGGGGACTCAAGGCGCTCGCCCGCATCGAGGGTGGCCGCTTTGTCATGGAACACGTGTTTCCGCAGGCAATCGGCGGTGTTCGATGATGCTGGCCGCTCGCGAGCTCGCGCGTATCTTTTTCGCGGGCGAGTCGGAAGAGGCCTGCATCGTTACTGCCGATGCGTTTGATGAGTGCGAGCACTTGGGTGCCGCATCGATTGCCATCGGCGTGTTCGACGGCGTTCACCGTGGACACCAGGAGCTCATTGCGGCGCTTGTTGGCGATGCCCATGCCCATGACTGCAAGGCAATCGTGGTCACTTTCGATCCCGATCCGGACGTTGTGGTGAGCCCTTCGCCCGCTCAAAAATTGATGACGACGGCCGACCGTCTACATGCCTTGGCCCAGACCGGGGTCGATGCAGTGGTGGCCGTTCCCTTTACGCCTGAGATTGCGGCACTCGACCATGTCGGTTTTCTCGCACTGCTGTCACGCGTGGTCGACATTCGTTCGATTCGCGTTGGCAGCGACTTTAGGCTGGGTCGTGGCGGTGCTTCTGGTGTTGCCGAGATGCGCGCCTGGGGTTCCGAGCGCGGCGTTGACGTGTATGGTCACGACCTGCTTTGTGAGGGCGGTGAGGCCATTTGCGCCACCCGCATCCGTCAGGAGCTGGGACAGGGCCATGTGGAGCTTGCTGCTGAGTTGCTCGGCCGCCCGTATATGGTGCGTGGCGGTGTTATTCGCGGCCGTCACGAGGGTTCTGACATGGGCTTTCCCACGGCAAACCTGCAGGTTCCCGACGGCATTCAGGTGCCTGCCGATGGTGTGTATGAGGGCCTGGTGCTCGTCGATGACACCGTATGGCCTGCTGCCGTTAACGTCGGCCTGCCGCCGACGTATGCCGACGATGCCGCTTCGGCGCATCTCGAGGCCAACTTGATCGGGTATGCGGGCGACCTGTACGGCGCCTCCGTTTCGCTGGCGTTTACACGCTGGCTGCGTCCGTCGCGTGTGTTCGATTCGTTGGATGAGTTAATCGCGACCGTCGAGGGTAATATCGAGGACATTCGTTACAACTTGGGTGAGCAGGGGGTGAGCATCCGTGATTAGCGATGAGGAAAAAGACCAGGTACGCGCTGCGTCTGACCTGGTTGCCATCGTGCAGGAAACGGTTGAGCTCAAGCCCCGCGGCCATGAGTTTTGGGGTTGCTGCCCCTTCCATGGCGAAAAGACGCCGTCCTTCCACATTATCCCCGCCACGCAGGTCTGGCACTGCTTTGGCTGCGGCGAAGGCGGCGACGTCTTCACTTATATCATGAAGCGCGAGAACCTGAGCTTTCCCGAGTCAATCCGTTATTTGGCCGATCGCGCGGGTATTGAGTTGCACGACACTGGAGATCGCCGTGAGCGCGGTACCAAGCGTGCCCGCATCTACGATCTGTGCGCCGAGACCGCCCAGTTCTACCACACCATGCTTATGCGCGGTAAGGATGGCCGTCCACGCGAGTACTTTGCCAGCCGCGGCATGGGTGGCGACGTCTGCCGCCGCTACTGCCTGGGTTTTGCACCGGGCCGTAACGCGCTGGTGTCGCACCTGTCCCAGGCGGGTTTTACCCCGCAGGAGATGATCGACGCCAACGTTGCCGTGAGCCGCGGGCGCGGGCAGCTTGCCGACCGCTTCTACGACCGCGTAATGTTTCCCATCTTTGACGAACAGGGTCACAACATTGCCTTTGGTGGTCGCATCATGGGTGACGGCCAGCCCAAGTACCTCAATACCGCTGAGACGAGCGTGTTCCATAAAAAGCGAAACCTCTACGGCTTTAATTGGGCCAAGGAGTTTATCGTCGCGCAGGATACGGCCATCGTGGTGGAGGGCTATACCGACTGCATCGCCTGCTGGGAGGCGGGGATTAAAAACGTTGTCGCTACGCTGGGCACCGCACTCACGGAGCATCACGTCAAGACGCTCACCCGCTTTGCCAAGCGCATCGTCTATATGTTTGACGGAGACGCCGCGGGCCAGAAGGCCGCCCGTCGCGCGATTCAGTTTATTGAGCAGGATTCGATGGACCTGCGCTGCGTGGTGCTGCCCGACGGCAACGATCCCATGGAGTTCATCACGGCGCACGGCGGAGAGGAGCTGCAGAAACGCATTGACGCCGCCGAGCCGCTCATGGACTTCGTGTACCGTTCGCTGCAGGAGTCGAGCGACATCACCACGCCGGGCGGTCGCGCCAAGGCGCTGGAGGATGCGCTGACGCTCATCTATCCGCTGCGCGATAGCTACATGATCGACACGTACTTTATCCAGATTGCCGACCTGCTTGGCTTGGATCTGGAGACAGTGCGTGCGAGTTCGGGCCGTGTGTTTCGCGATGTCGCCAAGCGCGAGGATGCGGAACGACGTCGTGAGCAGAACTATGAACGCCAGCGGGCGCAACTCGAGCGCTCTGGTAGCGCGGGCGGTCGGACGTCTGGTTCGCAGGGGGCATCTCGCGGTGCTTGGGCATCGGGCGCGACGCCGCCGGTGTCCGTGCCGGTCGAAGAAGAGCCGTACGACTATGTCCCGCTCGATGCCTACGGTGCCGCGCCCGTGGAGGTCGTCGACGATCTTCCGCCGATCGACGTGCCTGATGGTATGGGTGCTGTGCCTGTGGCTGACGGTTCGGGCGCACCGGCTGCGGCGGCGCCGATGGTTCTTACTGATCTTGAGCGCAAATCCCTGGCAGGGGAGCGCGAGCTGCTGACGATGCTCACCAGCTACCCCGACCTGTTCCGCACGTATGCCGATCGCATCTGCTCCATCGAGTGGGTTGACCCACGTCACGAGTCCATTGCGTGGGCCGTGCTGGCAACGCCGCCGGGTACCGACCCTGCGGCTTGCATGGATGCGGCGCGTTCGGTGTGCCCCGAGGCGGCAACGCTTGTGAGTGCAGGGCGCATCTCGGCGACGAGTAAGCACCCTACCGAGACGAACATCGTCTTTATGCTCGATACGCTCGAGCTCTACACCATCAAGCGTCGCATGCGCTCCGCACAGGCCAAGTTGCGCCAGGACCGTTCGCTCGATGACGAGGCTCGTCGCGCGCTGACGGTGCAGGCAGCGCAGGATTCGCAGCGTCAGCGCGAGCTGCAAAAGTCGATTGGCGGCGTGGCCGACCCGTTCCGTTTGATCGGTTTGGAGACTGCCGGCGCCGATCAGGCCTAGATGTTGTGGTCAACCAGCGTATTCTCGCCTATATCCAGCGCTCTTTTTGGGTATAGACGTGTACGTGTGTGCTAAAGTAATGAGTCCTGTGGACTATGAAGGGAGAATCTGTGCCAAAAAAGACTGAGAGCACGGGTACTGGGTTGGAATCCTACGTTGCAAAGCTCATGGGCAACGGCTCAAACAGGACTTCGGTAACCGAGGACGAGATTCAGGTCGCCCTGAAGGATATCGATGTTTCCGATGAGCAGCTCACCGCGGTGTATTCCGCGCTGCGCAACAGCGGCATCCAGATTATCTCCGCGAGCGGAAACGACGACGCCCCCATGGACGTCGACGATGACGATAACGATACCGACGATTTCGATGACGACGACGAGCACGATTCCGGCTCGCTCGACGATCACGAGCTTAAGATGGCCCGCCAGGCCGATGCCGAGATGGGCTCTTCCAAGAGCAAGAAGAAGCGCACCGTGCGCACGTCCCGTTCGCGTTCGCGCGTGCGCGGCATCGATGCCTCCACGGTGATGCTGACCGGCGACCCGGTCCGTATGTACCTCAAGGAGATCGGCAAGGTCGACCTGCTGACTGCTTCCGAAGAGGTCGATCTGGCCATGAAGATCGAGGCCGGTCTCGAGGCCACCGAGAAGCTCGAGGCTGCCGAGGCGGGCGAGATCGAGCTCACGCGCGCCGAGATGCGTCGACTGACCCGTATTGAGAACGTGGGCCTCGAGGCCAAGCAGGCGCTCATCAGCGCTAACCTGCGTCTGGTCGTCTCCATCGCCAAGCGCTATGTCGGTCGCGGCATGCTGTTCCTGGACCTGATCCAGGAGGGCAACCTCGGTCTGATCCGCGCCGTCGAGAAGTTCGACTACCAGAAGGGCTTTAAGTTCTCCACGTACGCTACGTGGTGGATCCGTCAGGCCATCACGCGCGCCATCGCCGACCAGGCCCGCACCATCCGTATCCCCGTGCACATGGTCGAGACCATCAACAAGCTCGTCCGCGTGCAGCGCCAGCTCCTTCAGGACCTGGGTCGTGACCCGACCCCCGAGGAGATCGGTGCCGAGATGGACATGAGCGCCGACCGCGTCCGCGAGATCCAGAAGATTTCGCAGGAGCCCGTGTCGCTCGAGACCCCCATCGGTGAGGAAGAGGATTCTCAGCTGGGCGACTTCATCGAGGACTCCCAGGCTATCGTTCCGCCCGATGCCGCCAGCTTCTCTATGCTGCAGGAGCAGCTCACCCAGGTGCTCGACTCGCTTGCCGATCGTGAGCGCAAGGTTATCGAGCTCCGCTTTGGCCTTGTCGACGGACATCCCCGTACGCTCGAGGAAGTCGGTCGCGAGTTTGGCGTCACGCGCGAGCGTATCCGCCAGATCGAGTCCAAGACCCTGGCCAAGCTCCGCCATCCCAGCCGTTCGAGCAAGCTCAAGGATTATATCGAGAGCTAGTAGTTACGGCGTTTTACCAAACGCCGTAACTGGCCGACGCTGCGCGGGCCGCATTTGGACAATCTGACGTTCAACTTCAAGGGCGCGAC
>CABUNB010000024.1 GCA_902492755.1 uncultured Collinsella sp.
GGTCTTTCATGCAGCAGGGGCTCTCAATGTTTTTTATGTCCTGCTCATATCGTCTGGCAGGTTAGGCCTGGAAGGTGTCGCGGTCGGGCGCGAAGGACTGCATGGCCGCGATGGTGCGGTCAAAGAGCTCGGGGAGCTCCCAGCCCAGCATCTCGGCGCCCTGCGAAATCACGTCGCGCGAGCAGCCGGCGGCAAAGCGTTTGTCCTTGAACTTCTTCTTGAGCGACTTGGTCGTAAAGTCCATGACACTCTTGCTTGGGCGCATGATGACGGCGGCACCGATCAAGCCGGTGAGCTCGTCGCAGGCAAACAGAATCTTCTCCATCTGCAGTTCGGGCTTAGGCAGTGAAGCATTGAAATCGGACGTGTGCGTCTGGATAGCGCGGATGAGCTCGGGCGATGCGCCCTCGCCTTCAAGGATCTCGGCCGCATAGATGGTGTGGTTCATGGGGTCGTCCTCATGCTCCTCCCAATCCAAGTCGTGCAGCAGGCCGACGATGCCCCAGAACTCCTCGTTCTCGGGGTCGAACTCGCGCGCAAAATAGCGCATGGTGCCCTCGACGGTCTCACCGTGGGTGATGTGGAACGGGTCCTTGTTGTGCTCGTTGAGCAGTTCGAACGCGCGGTCGCGGGTGATTCCGGCGGAAAGCGTCTGGGACATGGCAATACCTCCTGGTGATTCGGTGCTAGGACACGGTGTCACTATCGTATATCGCCGCGGCTCAAGCCGAAAGGCAGAAAAGGTTTGAGGAGAAAAAAGCCGGGCGAACGTGTGCCCGGCAAAACCGCAGATAAAACCTGCCAAAATAAACCTGTCCCTTTTTGGTAGGTTTAGGGACGGACCTGGCCGGTGCCGCGGAGCTTGTATTTGTAGGTGGTGAGGGCCTCGGCGGCGAAGGGTCCGCGGGCGTGGAGCTTTTGGGTCGAGATGCCGATCTCGGCACCCAGCCCAAACTCGCCGCCGTCGGTGAAGCGTGTGCTGGCGTTGGCATACACGGCCGAGGCATCGACCGCGCCGAGGAAGCGCTCGCAAGCATCCGTGTCCTCGGCAACGATGGCCTCGGAGTGCATCGTGCCGTAGCGATTGATGTGTGCGATGGCCTCGTCCTCGTTTGCCACGACCTTCACGCTCATCTCGAGCGCCAGGTACTCGCGACCCCAGTCCTCCTCAGTCGCGGCGACGTAGTCATCGCCCTCCACAAAGCCGGCGTCGGCGCACGCGGCGCACGTGGCCTCGTCGCCGTGAATGAGCACGCCGTGGTCGTGCAGCACGGCAACGACCGCAGGCAAAAACACATTGGCCACAGCATGGTCGACCAGCAGCGACTCGGCGGCATTGCACACGCCCACGCGCTGGGTCTTGGCATTGACGATAATATTGAGCGCTTTATCGAAGTCGGCGGACTCATGCACGTAGATGTGGCAGTTGCCCGTGCCTGTCTCGATCACCGGCACAAGCGACTCGCGCACGCAGCGCTGGATCAGGCCTGCACCGCCGCGCGGAATGAGTACGTCGACAATACCGCGGAGCTTCATGAGCTCGCCGGTGGCCTCGCGGTCGGTGGACTCAATCATCGAGACGGCCTCGCGCGGGAAGCCCTTGGCCTCGAGCGCATCGGCCAGCAGCTCGGCGATCATGGCACACGAGTGATAGGCCAGCGAACCGCCGCGCAGAATGCAGGCGTTGCCGGTGCGGATGCAGATGCCCGCGGCGTCGGCCGTCACGTTGGGGCGCGCCTCATACACCATGGCGACCAGGCCCAATGGCACGCTCACGCGGGTGAGGTCCACGCCGCTTGCGAGCACGCGGTGGTCGAGCACGCGGCCCACGGGATCGGGCAGCTCGGCGAGCTTTTCCAGGCCGGCAGCCATACCCTCAACGCGCTCGGGCGTCAGCAGCAGACGGTCGAGGAGCCCCGCCGAGGTCCCCGCATCACGCGCGGCGGACATATCGAGCTCGTTGGCGGCAACGATGGAATCGACACCGTTGCGCAGTGCTGCGGCCATGGCGCGCACGGCCTCCTGGCGCTGCTCGTCGCTCGCCGTGGCAAGCGAGGCCGACGCTGCCTTGGCGGCAACGGCAAGATCGTGGACATACATGGCTATAACGACCGACATGGGCGGCCCTTTCTCCTAGAAGTTTGCAACCATGGTAGCCGATTTGCGCATGACCTCACCCGCGGCGGTAGAATTGGTCAACCCGAAACACCGCAACGAACGGAAGTATCACATGGCGCTCATCACTTCGTACCACGTCCCCGGCCTGTATGTCGAGGACCACAGCATCGATGTCCCCCTCGACTGGCGCGGCCTGGAGCCGATGCTCCTGGCCGTTGGCAGCACCATGCGCCGCGGCGCCATGCCGGCGCCCATCGCCGGCGCGCCCGAGAGCATCAAGCTCTTCTACCGCGTGGTTTGCGCGCCCGACCGCATCAACGACGACCTGCCGCTGCTCCTGTTTTTACAGGGCGGCCCCGGCGGCGAGAGCCCGCGTCCGTTGTCGCCCACAAGCGATGGCTGGATCGAGGAGGCCGTCAAACACTTCCGCGTGGTCCTGCCCGACCAGCGCGGCACCGGACGCAGTAGCTGCGTGGACGGACGCACGATCGCGGCCTTGGGCGAGCGCGCCGAGGCAGCCGGCGCCGATGCGGACCGCTCGCAGGCAGACTTCCTCAAGCGTCACCTCGCCAGCTCTATCGTGCGCGATTTTGAGTACCTGCGCCTGGTGGGCTTTGGCGGCAGGCCCTGGGTCACGCTCGGGCAGAGCTACGGCGGCTTTTTGACGCTGAGCTATCTGTCGCTCTTCCCCGAGGGCGTGGCGGCAAGCTTTACCTGCGGCGGCATCCCCCACGTGCCGGCGAGCGCAAGCGAGGTCTACGCGCACACCTTCCCGCGCATGGCTGCCAAGACGCAGCAGTATTACGACCGCTACCCCGCCGACGTCGAACGCGTGGCGGCGCTGGCCGATGCGATCGAAGAGCAAAAGCCCACGTTGCCCGACGGCTCGCCGATGACGGTCGAGCGCCTGCAGCTCATGGGCAGCGACTTTGGCATGAAGCCGAGCTTTGAGCGCATGCATTGGATTATCGATCATGCTTTTGTTGACGGCGACGGCACGCTGACCTGCGGTGCCTCGGTATCTGACAGCTTTTTGATGCGCGCCTTCGAGCGCACCAACACGCGCACGAATCCGCTGTACTGGACGCTTCAGGAGTTCATCTACGCCGACGGCGACACCATGCCCATTCGCTGGGCCGCGGCAGAAGAGAAGGCACACCGTGCCGAGTTCGACACGCTCGCGCGCCCGCTCATGTTTACCGGCGAGGCCATGTTCCCGTGGATGTTCGAGCAGATGCCCGAGCTCAAGCCCTTCAAGCCCGCCATGGACCTGCTGATGGAAGACACAAGCTGGGACAAGATCTACGACCCACAGCGCCTGGCCTGCAACGAAGTGCCACTCCAGGCCGCGGTGTATTTCGACGACATGTACGTGGATTCGGACCTGCAGCTCGACACGCTCAGCCGCGTGGGCAACTCGCATGCCTGGGTGACGAACGAGTTCGAGCACGACGGCCTGCACGGCAGTGTGGTGTTCAAGCACCTCTTCCACGAAGCACTCAACCGCGGAGACCTGCGCCGGATCTTCTAACAAAAGAGAGTCCCCACCTACCGGCACAAAAGGAGCGTCCCCAAGTGCCGGCACGAGAAAGACAGCGCTGCGGGAAACGATCCGCAGCGCTGTCTTTCTTTATGCAAATACGATCAAGTTATCCCTGTGTATCGCCGGCTTCTCGGCCAGGTCTGCGAGCAGGCGGTTGCTGGCGATCTGGTCCTGGCGGCGGCCGGCTGCGAGCTCCAACACATCAGAATCGGCCTCAGCGATACCACGGGCGACAACCATGCCGCTCGGGTCGCACACGTCGAGCACGTCGCCCTCGGCAAACTCACCATCGACCTGGCGAATACCCACCGCGAGCAGAGACGATCCGCGGCTGACCAGCGCCTTCGCGGCGCCGTCATCGACCGTCACCGAGCCGTGCGCCTTGTCGCCCAGTGCGATCCACAGCTTGCGGGGTGCAATGTCCAAGCGCTCCGCCGGCGGATCGAACAACGTACCCACGCTCTCGCCGAGGGCGAGGCGCACGAGCGCATCGGGCTCCTCGCCCGAGCAAATCACGCTCTGAATGCCCGCCGTCATGAGAATGCGGCTCGCGCGGATCTTGGTGATCATGCCGCCCGTACCCACCGATGTGGAAGAATCGCCCGCCGAGGCAATGATCTTGGCATCGATCTTTCGCACGACCGGAACAAACTCAGCCGTGGGGTCCTCGTGCGGATTGGCGGTATAGAGGCCATCGATGTCCGAGAGCGTCACGCACAGATCGGCCGAAACCAGGCAGCTCACGAGTGCTGCCAGCGTATCGTTGTCGCCGAACTTAATCTCGTCGACGGTGACGGTGTCGTTCTCGTTGACGACCGGCACCACGCCCAGCTCCACCAGGCGCAGCAAGGCATCGCGCGCGTGCAGGTAGGACGTGCGACGCGCCGTATCGTGGCGCGTAAGCAGCACGAGCGAGGTGAGCAGGTCGCGCGCATGGAACTCCTCATCGTAGGCCGACGAGATGATGCACTGGCCGGCCGAAGCGCAGGCCTGCAGGCTCGGCAGGTCGCCCACCGGCTTGCGGTCGAAGCCCAGCACGGGATATCCGCACGCGATGGCGCCCGAGCTCACCACGACCAGGCGCCAGCCAATCTTGCGCAGAGCGGCCGCCTGGTCGGCCAGGCCGCCGATAAAAGCACGATTGACCTTGCCGTCGGCGCCCACCACCGTGGACGAGCCAATCTTTACCACCATCGTTTTATAAGAAGTCGTCATACGTCAAACCAATCAACTGTTCAGCGAACGGCCGAGCTGGCGGCCAAGGGAGCGTGACTCGCCCCTACCGCCCAAGGAATTAGTGAGCCCAGGGAAAGGCAGAGGCCGCGGCCATGTTCTTGCGCACGAGCTCGTCGCGCACCTGAGCCAGGCCCTGCTCCATGCCCACCACATAGGTCTGCGGGTACAGGAAGCGCTTGAAAGCTGCGTCCAGATGATCGAGCGCCCAAGAACAGCGCTCGCGCGCGTCCTGGATGCTCTCACGCGGAGCCACCGCACTGCCATCGCGCACGATCGGCACCAGCAGCTCGCGATACTCAAGTTCGGACACGTCGGTCACCAGGGCGGCATCATTCACGGCCACGAGGGTATTGCCGCGCGCGGAGCCCTCCCCCGCCAGATGGTCCTCGTCGTAGATCATGTCGCAGACCGGGCCGCCAAAGCCGTCGTAATAACGGCGCACGCGTTGCACACCCGGGATCGTGCGCTTGTAGGGCTGCTCGGAGAGCTTGACCACCGGCGTCCATGGATCTGCCTCGCTCGCACGGCGGGCGGAAAGCTTGTACACGCCGCCCAGCGCCGGCTGGTCATAGCAGGTCGCAAGCTTGGTACCCACGCCAAAGCTGTCGATGGGCGCGCCCTGGTCGAGCAGCGACTGAATCGTGTACTCATCCAGATCGTTAGAAACCGAGATCCCCACATAGGGCAGGCCCTCGGCATCAAAACGGCCGCGAACATACTTGGAGAGCTTGGCGAGGTCGCCGGAGTCGATGCGAATGGCCGACAGGCGCTCGCCCACCGCCTCCATCTCCTTGGCAACCGTAATGGCATGCTCGCAGCCCTCGCGCACGTCATAGGTGTCGATGAGCAGCGTACAGTTCTTGGGGCTCGACTTGGCAAAGGCGCGGAAGGCCTCGAGCTCGGAATCGAAGCTCATCACCCAGCTGTGCGCATGCGTGCCAAAGACGGGAATACCGTAGCGGCGGCCGGCGAGCACATTGGACGTAGAGGAGCAGCCGGCAACGTAGCTCGCGCGCGCAACGGCCAGGCCGCCATCGGGACCCTGGGCTCGGCGCAGGCCAAACTCGGCCACGGGACGACCGTCGGCCGCCAACACCACGCGTGCCGTCTTGGTGGCAACAAGCGTCTGGAAGCCGACGATGTTGAGCAGCGCGGTCTCGAGAAGCTGGCACTCCAGCGACGGGCCGGTGACGCGCACCATGGGCTCGCGCGGAAACACGAGCTCGCCCTCGGGCACGGCGTCAATGTTCACGTGCGCACGGAAGTTGCGCAGGTAGTCGAGGAATGCAGGCTTAAACATCGCGCCGCCGGCCGGAGCCTGGAGCGAGGCGAGGTAGTCGATATCCTCGGGCGTAAAGCGCAGATTCTCGACCAGCTCGGGCAGCTCGGCGGTGCCGCACATGACGGCATAGGCGCTACCAAAAGGATGGTCGCGGTAAAACGCGGTAAAACAACCCTGCTCATTGGCCTTGCCGCTCTCCCACAGGCCCTGGGCCATAGTGAGCTCGTACAGATCGGTGAGCATTGCAATGTCGGTGGGATGCGAGATGTCGGTCAAAGCCATGGGGCGACCTTTCGGATGTGTGGTGCAGAATTTAAGGGTTGGACGAGAGCAGAGCATGCGGACATGACGCCCGATGCAAATCGGTTAGAGCAGGCCCATGCTGGTCAGGATCGTGTAGCCCATAAAGATGACAAACGCGATGAGGGCAAAGACAATGATGATTTTTTGAGCCGGCGCCATGCCAGGGATCTCGTTCTCGCCCGTAGGCTCCTTGGAGGTAACCATGCGCTGGGCAAAGGTCATCTCGTCACGGCTCGGCTTGGGCTCGACGGACTTGGGACGAGCGGCCTTTTTAGGCTGAGGTTTGGGCGCGGCAGGTGCAGGCTTCGCAGCAGCGGGCTTGGGTGCGGGCGCGGGCGCCGGCGCGGATGCGGCGTTCGCGGCGACCTCCTCGGCCTTCGCACGCTCGGCACGCAGGGCAGCCAGCTCCTCACGCTCGCGACGGGCCTCTTCCCGAGCCTCGCGGCGGGCCTTCTCGGCGCGGAGCTCTTCCAACTCAGCGCGCTCCTCGTCGGACAATGGTTGGGACTCAAGCTCGGCCATGGTTCAGCCCTTTCTTTTAAAAAAAGCCGCCGACACAATGTCAGCGGCTTATCAAATCCAAGGGTGGAGACGAAGGGAGTCGAACCCTCGGCCTCTGCCATGCGACGGCAGCGCTCTCCCAACTGAGCTACGTCCCCAGGACAAGTCGATATTTTACCTACGGCTCGCCAACTGTCAACGCCCAATAACCAGTCTTTTTGGGGCGCGGCTATTTTGACAACTTTTCGAGCAGGCGATCCTCTCGATGATTTTTTAATCCCCGTCCCAGAAAAATCATCGACGAACACACTACTTTGCGCTGGTAAGAACACCGGTGGTGTCGAAGGCCGGGGTGAAGCTCTCGTCTACCGCGCCGCCCTCTTGCCAGAACATCGTCGTAAAGCCCAGGTCATCGGCATGGTCGAGCACCTGCTCGTACTCCTCGCGCGTCACGGCGCGCGCCAGGTCGCCGCCCCGCTCGCGCATGAGGGCATTGGGCGTGTATTGGTTCATGACCGAGATCGGCACGTCACCCACCGTCTGCCACACCAGGTTCAGCACGCGGCACGAGTCATCCGCATGCCCCGGCAGCACCAGGTGGCGCACGATGATGCCGCGCTTCATGAGCCCGCCCTCATCCACCAGCTCTCCCCCGCGGCGATCGATCTCGCGCGCCATCTGGGCCAGACCTGACACGGCCACGCGCGGGTAGTCCTTAATATGAGAAAGCGACCGCGCAAGCCCGGCATCGGCATATTTAAAGTCGGTGAGCCACACATCGACCAGGTCACCCAGGGCAGCTACGGCACTCGCCCGCTCATAGCC
Source organism: uncultured Collinsella sp. (assembly GCA_902492755.1). Classification (GTDB taxonomy): domain Bacteria; phylum Actinomycetota; class Coriobacteriia; order Coriobacteriales; family Coriobacteriaceae; genus Collinsella. The sequence continues at coordinate 7,809 of CABUNB010000024.1, forward strand.
GCTCGTGTTGTAAACGATCGGGATGTCCAGCCCGCGCTCCCTCGCTGCGGCAATCGCGGCCGGCAGCAGGTGAGCATAATGCGTCGCAGTCACCAGGTTGATGTTGTTGGCGCCCTGGTCCTGCAGTTCCAGCATAATCTCGACCAGGCGCTCAGGTGAAATCTCAAGGCCAAAATTGCCGGTCGAGATCTCGTGGTTCTGACAATAGATGCATTTGAGCGAGCAGCCGCTAAAGAAAATCGTGCCCGAACCGGCCTCGCCCGAGATAGGCGGCTCCTCCCACATATGAAGCGCCGCGCGGGCCACCTTGAGCGTGTCGTTAGCACCGCATACGCCGCGCGCGCCCTCATCGCGCACCGCACCGCAACGGCGCGGACACAAATGGCAGGCGGGCGAAAAAAGTTCGGTCAACGACGTCGGCATAAAAACATGCTCCAAAACAACGATTCAGCAGGTCAAACGTAAAGGGCCAGACCGCGTAGACGGCTCCGTCCCTAAGGCGCCGTAATCGTCCGACACGATTTTTGTAATGTCAAGACTGGAATCGACAAAGTGCCGCTTTATGATGTAGGTATTCCGCCCCCCGCGGAGCAACTGGGTGAACCGTCGCGTTTATTTAGGGAGCCCACACAGTCGTACCTAGTACAGGTATCCTTCGTTGTTAAGGACGCTGGAACAGTCGATGAGGGCACCCACCTGTTTTAGGTGGGTTCATTTTCGTAACGTGGGGGGTGGTTTTCTTTTGCCGAAAATCACCATTACAGTCCACATGGATCCCCGCCGGCATCCCGACAAGCCATCGACAACATCCCAATATCTGGTAAGCGCGTGATTATCGCTGCGTGCAATTCCATGCACCCCCCTTGGTCGAGTATCATGATTCGGCTATGCCCTTTGCGCATGGCGTTCTTCTGACCTTTCCCTTCGACGCTTGGCGGTTTTTAGATTCATGGCTTCATCCCCGAGCTACATACCGTACCTATGCGTGGCAGCGGCGGCCTTTATCACGACCTTCCTCACGGTGCCCCTGGTCAAGCGCTTGGCAATTAAGCTCGACGCCGTCGACTATCCCTCTAAGCGCCGCATCAACACCAAGCCCATCCCGCGTTTGGGCGGAACGGCGGTGTTTTTGGGCCTGGTCGTTGCCTGCATTGTGCAAATCCTAGGCACCTGGCACCTAGGCTGGCCGCCCGTCCTGGTGCCGCATCCGCGCCTTCACATTAGCTATCCCATGCTGGCGCTCTCCTTTACCGTCATCTTTGCGACCGGCGCTATCGACGACGTCATCCAGCTCAAGCCCAAGCAAAAGCTGGCCGGACAGGTCCTCGCTGCGCTCATCGCCTGCGTGGGTGGCCTGCGCATCGGCGTCATCGTCAACCCGTTTGCCCCCGGCGAAATCATGCTCGGATGGCTCGCCTACCCCATCACCGTGATCTATCTGGTGGCATTCACCAACATCATTAACCTCATCGACGGCCTCGACGGCTTGGCCACGGGCATCTGCGGCATCGCGTCGTTCACCATGTTTTCGATGGCCGTTCTCTCGGGCCGCATCGACGCCGCCGCGCTCTCCATTGCGCTCTTTGGCGCCTGTCTGGCCTTTTTGCGCTACAACTTCAACCCCGCAAACATCTTCTTGGGCGACTCGGGGTCGCTGCTTCTAGGCTTTGCGTTGGGCTCCATCTCGCTGCTCAACGTGAGCCGCACCGCCGCGCTCACCTCGCTTATCATCCCGCTCATCGTTGCAGGCGTGCCCATCATCGACACGTTTAGCGCCATTGTGCGCCGCAGGCGCGCCCACATTAGCATTGGGCAGGCCGACAAGGGCCACATCCACCACCGCCTGATCCAAGAAGGCTACAACCAAAAACAGGCCGTGCTGCTCATCTATGCCTGGTGCATCATGCTTTCGGCCGGCGCCGCCGCGATTAACCAGGTCGAGGTCCCCATGCGTGTGCTCATCTTTACCGTGCTCGCCATTGGCTCGGCGGCCTTCGCCAAGCACCTGCACCTGTTTGAACCCGTGCTGCGCCACCATTACAACAAGCGTACGCACGAGGACGAGCTCGTCACCCCCGACGACCCCGCCTTTAAGCAGGAGGAGCAGGCAGCCGAGGAGCGCAAAGAAGAGCGCCACCACAAGCTCTAGGGCAAGCTGCCGAGGATGTGCCAAGGCACCGTTAGCCAAGCGCGGCCGCGCCGCACCCATCGCACATGCCGCACCACGCGCGTCCCTCTCCCGCCCCTCGCCTACTTACGCACCGCCCCTCCAATAAACGCGTTATCATCTTGACCCATGAACATACGTTAGGAGCAATCATGCCAAACGAGAACAGCTACGAAGTCGCGCTGCAAAAGAGCAACGCCATTCGCGAGGGCCTGGCCAAAACGCCCGAGAAGTTCACCATGCTCACCGGCGACCGCCCCACCGGCCGTCTGCACCTAGGCCACTACTTCGGTACCCTCAAGGGCCGTGTTGAGCTGCAGAACATGGGCGCCAAGACCAACGTGCTCATCGCCGACTACCAGGTCATCACTGACCGCGACACGACCGAGCACATCCAGGACAACGTGTACAACATGGTCATGGACTACCTTGCCTGCGGCATCGACCCCGACAAGACCATGATCTACGCGCACTCCGCCGTGCCCGCCGCCAACCAGCTCATGCTGCCGTTCCTGTCGCTGGTGTCCGAGGCCGAGCTGGCGCGCAACCCCACCGTCAAGGCCGAGATGGAGGCCTCGGGCCACGAGCTCACCGGCCTTCTGCTCACCTACCCGGTACATCAAGCCTGCGACATCCTGTTCTGCAAGGGCAACGTGGTACCCGTCGGTCGCGACCAGCTGCCGCACATCGAGCTTACCCGCACCATCGCCCGCCGCTTTAACAACCGTTACGGCAAGGTGTTCCCCGAAGTCGACGCGCTGCTGTCCGAGACCCCGCTACTGCCCGGCCTTGACGGTCGCAAGATGAGCAAGAGCTACGGCAACGCCATCAACATCTCGATGACCGCTGAGGAGACGGCCAAGCGCATCAAGAAAAGCCAGACCGACTCTGAGCGCATGATCACGTTCGATCCCGAGAACCGCCCCGGCGTGTCTGGCCTGCTTTCGACAGCCGCCATCTGCACCGGCCGCTCCGAGGTCGAAATTGCCGAGGAGATTGGCATGGGCGGCTCCGGCCAGCTCAAGAAGTACGTGACCGAGGTCGTCAACGAGTACTTCGCACCTATCCGCGAGCGTCGCCAGCGCTACGAGAACGATCTGGATTACGTGAAGGACGTGCTGCACGAGGGCAACCGTCGCGCCAACGAGATCGCCGAGCAGACCCTGGCAGAGGTTCAGGACGCCATGGGTATGGTGTACTAGACCGATCTGCTGACTTGAGCTTTCGATTGCTATAGGGCGGGCGCTACGGCGTCCGCCTTTTTTGGAGCCGGACCGCTTCGGCTCCGTCCATCACACTCTCCCGACAAACAGGAACAGGCCCGCTGGCAGATAGTTGCCAGCGGGCCTGTTCCCGAAGTACACCGTTGAATCGCACAGAGGGGAGGGATGCGAATCAAACTCAACAGGGCAGGCTTTTTCATCGCCTATTGCCTGCTCCGTTGCTGAATACAATATAGTTCACCGTGGTTTACTTTGTAGCGTCAATATGCGCCGCCACACCTTCTCCATAAGTTAGCTCCGGTAAACTAAAACCACCACAAAGGGGACGAGCACCTCTGTGGTGGTTTTGACGAAGCCCGCCGCTAAAGGCCGGCAGGCCAACGACAGGCGGCCAGATCAACATGCATGGGATCGGCAAACGTCACGCCCTCCCCCATTAAGAGCTCGCGCTGAGCATCGGGGCCACCAAAGGCAAAGCCCTCACAGATACGGCCGTCGGCAAACACCACGCGATGACAGGGAATTTGGCCAGGGCGCGGATTACTATGCAGGGCATACCCCACGTACCGCGCACTTCGTGGACGACCGGCAAGCAGCGCCACCTGACCATACGTGGCGACCATCCCCTCGGGGATCTGCTCGACCACCTCGTACACCCGTTCAAAAAAGCCCTCAGACGCCATTGCTCGCTCCCTTCCACCCGGAAAAGCATATACCACCACAAAGGTGCCTGTCCCCTTTGTGGTGGTTTATGGCAGGTCGGTTAGTTGGCGGGCTGGAAGAAGGCTACTGCTACGGCGCCGGGGCCAACGTGGGTACCGATGGTGGCGCCGATGGTGTGAACGGGCAACTCGCCCTCGGTGTGACCAGCCCACAGTGCCGCGCTGTCCTCGATATACTTCTTGAGCACCGCATCCGAAAGACCCGTATAGCCGAGCGCCAGCGGCATGGAAAAGTCGATGCCGCCCGCCTTTTCGACCTTTTGGTTCAGCAGGTTGCGGCCGTTCTTGGAACCGCGCGCCTTACCCAGTTGCACGATCAGACCGTCCTCGACAGCCACCACGGGCTTTACGTTGAGCAGCGTACCCACGGCGCCGGCCGCAGCAGACAGACGACCGCCGCGCACCAGGTACTCCAGCGTCTCGAGCAGGCCGATGACGACCACGCGGTCACGGACGGCCTCGACGGCCGCCGCGATCTGAGATGCACTGCGGCCCTCGTCCACCAAGCGCAGCGCATACTCGACCAGGACGCGCTCGCCCAGGGTGACGTTGTTGCTGTCTACCACGAACACGTCGCCGCCTGGTGCCTCGGCAAGTGCGGTACGGGCACTCTGATTGGTGCCCGAAAGCTTAGCGCCCACGGTAATAATCACAGCCTCATCGCCGGCCTCACGCGCCTCGGCAATAGCCTGCGAAAACGCGTACGGGTTGACCTGGCCGGTCTTGGGCAGCTCATCGCGCTCCACGAGCATCTCGTAAAAGCGCTGGTGATCGATGTCGACGCCATCCATGTACACATCGGTGCCAAAGGTGACGGACAGCGGCAGAACACGCAGAGCGGGGTGCTCAGCCGGCGACATATCGCTCGCGGAATCGGTAATAATACGAATGGACATAGCGAATCCTTTCTTGCGCAGGTCCCGCGCAGAGAATTTTGACAGCAATGCCCCGGCACGGTATACGCGCTCAAACGGGACTATGCAGTTGTTAATTGGAAGCAAATGCCTTGGCGGCCTTAGATCTCGCGCAGGGTGTTGAGAATCGTGCGCAGCGACGCATACATCTGCTCGCGCTGCTCCACACCCATAGCCTTACCGGTGGTATCGAGCACCTCGCGAATGATGCGGTCCGCCTCGCTCATGCTCTCGCCGCCTAAAGCGGTCAGGCGCACCGGAGCACGATACTTAACGGCGGCATCGCCCGAATCATCGACCTCGACGTAGCCGCCCTCCTCCAGATGCGCGAGCGTGCGCGAGACGGCGGCACGGGTCACGCCTGCCATGCGAGCCAGGTCAGCACCAGTCAGGCCGTCCTTGCTGCGCTCAAGATAGTACAGGCACATAACGTCGGAGCCCTTGAGGCCCAGCCTTGCGCCCTCGGATGTCTTAATGCGCTGGATCTCCTTGTAGAGCCCGCTGATCAGTCCGACAAAGTCCTCGAAACGTGTCTCGTCGTTCTGCTGCATGGGAGACGACCGCCTTTCGCTTGCATGATGCTAACGGGTAAACATCTTAGCCGCACAAGGCAACACCCATACCCAAATATCCCATTTGTTAACCCATCAACATAAAAACCACCACAAAGGGGACACAGGCACCTTTGTGGTGGTTTGGGGCATCAATAGGTTCTAGGCGTCGCTACAGCTCCACGCAAGGATTGTCGCGGGTCACAAGCGTCTTAACGACAACCGTCGCTCCCAGATAGCGCTCGAGCAGCTCGGCTAAGCGATCGATCGCGGCCTGGCAATCCCCCATCCGCTCGGGCTCCACGCACTCAATCGCCAGGAACGCATCGGCCGAATCGTCGGACAGCGCCGTGCGAACGCCGTCGCGCCAGTTCCAGCAGCGGCACACGGCGCCCGCGTCATCAATGTAGGCGAGCTCGCCGGGAAGCGTCGGGTCATCTGTCTCCTCGCCAAGCGGCAGAAACGCATCGCCACCGTCGGTCACCGCCAACCGCAGATCGCCCTCGATAGCATGTAGGTCCTCGCCGCCAACGGGCAGCGCGTAGGTCAGCGACACCGTGTTGTAGATGTCCACCGCGGGCGTAATGTGGCCCACCGGTTTGCCCTTGAGCACGCGCTTGAGCAAATTCTCGATCGAGCAGCGGGCGCCCTTTTTGGTCTTGAACAGCCGATAAGCCTCGCGCCATGCCTTGACCGGTGCGTTCTCGCTGATAGTATCGCTGGTCAGATGACGCTCCGCGTCGATATTGGCGCGGTCGAGCAACGCCGCAATCGCATCCACGTCCTCTTGAGGGATCTGAGCCGCGGGCTTCATGCCCTTTACGACCACAACACCGATAGCCGCCTGCGGAAATAGCTCCCAAAACGAATCCTCGGCAACGAAACTCTTCATGTGCTCTCCCTTCATAGCATGCGCCCGAGCCCGGGTGCCTAAACAAAAAGCGCCCTTACAACGGCCACCTTCAAAGTCCTACGGTGCCGCCACAAGAGCGCTTACGCTGCCCCCATCCGGAGAAGGGAGCGATATGTCAGGCGTATTGTAACCCGAGTCATCCACACGAGCAAAACCACCACAAAGGTGCCCCCTTTATGATGGTTTTGAGTCTGAGGCGACGCTAGTGGCGGAGTCCCAGCAGGCCGCGGCCGCGATGACGGGCCTCGGCGGGCACCTGGGCGTGCGGGCCGGCGGCCTTTACGGACTCGGGCAGATGCGAGTACTTCTTCTCGAAGTTCTCCTCGAACATTACGGCCAGGTTGTGCGCTGCCTCGTCGTAACGCGCGGTGCTCTGCCAGTACTGGCGCGGCACCAGGATGCCGTCGGGCACACCGTGGCACGTCGTGGGGATGTCGACATTAAAGATATCGTCGTGCACGAACTCGCTCTCCTCGATGGTGCCATCGAGGGCGCGCGCGACCAGGGCGCGCGTGTAGGCAAGCTCGATGCGATGGCCCACGCCGTAGCCGCCGCCGATCCATCCGGTGTTGACCAGGTAGACGCGCGTGCGGCCGTCGGCGATGCGCTCGCCGAGCATCTTGGCATAGACCATGGGGTCGAGCGGCATAAACGGCTCGCCAAACAGCGATGAGAACGTGGGCGTGGGCTCAGTGACGCCGACCTCGGTGCCGGGGATCTTGGCCGTGAAGCCCGTCACAAAGTGATACATGGCGGCGTCGGCCGTCAGGCGCGAGATGGGCGGCAGCACGCCAAAGGCATCGCAGGTCAAAAACAGCACGACGCTCGGGGTGGTACCCATGCCCTTGGTCCATGCGTTGGGGATATGCTCGACGGGATAGGCCACGCGCGTGTTGTGCGTGATCGAAATATCATCGTAGTTGGGCTTGCGGTTCTCATCGAGCACCACGTTTTCGCAGATGGCGCCAAAGCGAACGGCGTTGAAGATCTCGGGCTCGTGGAACGCATCCAGGCCCTCGCACTTGGCGTAGCAGCCACCCTCGACGTTAAAGATGCCCATGTCGGACCAGCCGTGCTCGTCATCGCCGATCAGCAGGCGCGTGGGGTTGGCTGAAAGCGTGGTCTTGCCGGTGCCCGACAGGCCAAAGAACACCGCGGTCTCGTGCGTGACGGGATCCATGCTGGCCGAGCAATGCATGGGCAGTACGTCGTCCTCGACGGGCAGTAGGTAATTCATGACGCTGAAGATGGACTTTTTGATCTCGCCGGAGTAGCCGGTGCCAGCGACCAGAATCACGCGCTCCTGGAAGTTGATGACCACGGCGGCGCTGGAGTTGAGGCCCTTGATGGCGGGATCGCACTGGTAACCTGGTGCCGCGAGCACGCAAAAGTCCGGCTCGCCGGTGCGCGCAATTTCGCGAGCGAGCGGACGGGCGAGCATCTGCTTAATGAAGAGTGCCTGGCTGGCACGCTCGCAGGCGACGAGCAGACGGCGCGTGTGGTTGCGGTCGGCACCGGCCATACCACGAGTGACGAACACATCGCGCTCGTTGAGATAGTCGACGATACCGGCCTTGATGGTCTCGTAGCTCTCGACTGACAGCGGACGGTTGACGGCGCCCCAGGCAATCTTGTCGTGCACGTCGGGCGTATCGACGATAAAGCGGTCGTTGGGTGAACGTCCGGTACGCTCCCCCGTCTCGATCACGAGTGCGCCGTTGGAGGCCATGCGGCCTTCGTTGCGGCGGATGGCATGCTCGACAAGCTCGGCTGCCGGCAGGTCGACCAGCAGGCGGGGCTGATTCTCGGCGGGATCTTCGACCAGCGTAATACCAAAGTTGGACAGAACTTCTGCAGGGGTAACACCAGACATGGGGCCTCCTTTAAAAGCGCGACACGTGGGCGCGGCGCGCACTTTACTCACGTAAAGCCCGTTGTACCCGATATGCAAAAACGTTTTTGCGGCAACGGCGTAGCGCCCGCCCAACGGTCAAAAATCGCAGGCAAGCGGCCTAGTCATTGGGGACGTTCTTAAACGACTAGTCGTTGGGGACACTCTTGAACAGGCAACAGCCAAGGAGTGTCCCCAGCTGCCGGCACTTAGGGACGTTCCCAAAGTGCCGGCTACAGCGGCAGGCCTTGGCCGAGCATGGCGATGGCGCTCATGAGGACCAGCATGCCAGCAGCGTAGGGCAGCACCGCGCCCAGGAGCTCGGCGTCCTTTCCGCGCACGTGCACGGCGGCAAGGCCAATCGCGAGCGTCTGCGGAGAGATCATCTTACCGGCGGCGACACCCAGGGCGTTCAGCGCGACCATCCAGTAGTCGCTCACGCCCAGCGCAGCGGCAGCCTGGCTCTGGATGGGACCAAACAGCATGCCCGAGGACGTGCCCGAGCCGGTCACAAACGCACCGACCGCACCAATCCACGGAGCCAGAATCGGGTACAGACCGCCGGCGACCGCAATGCAAAACGCGCTGATCGACGAAATCATGCCGGCATAGCCCATCACCTTGGCGCAACCCAGCACCGAAAGCATGGTAATGACCGTCGGCATCATCTGCTTGACGGTCGTGACCAGCACCTCGCCCATCAAGCGCGGCGATGCGCCCTGAATGGCACCGCCGACAAACGCCGCCAGGAAAATCCAGACGCCCGGCGTGTTGATCCACGAAAACGTAAGTGTACCGGGGTTCTCGCCGCAATACACCTGCACGTGACTCGCAAACGGCGCGAGCGCGGCGTGCACGTCGGGCACCAGGTTGGAGGTACCCAACAGCAGCACAAAGATCAGGATGAAGCACGACCAGGCCGAAAGCGCCGACTTAGCGGTGAGCTGTTCGCCGGCCTCGATATTCATATGGAAGCGCGCATCCAGATGTCCCGACTTCTCGGTGCGCATGGCAAGCGCGGCGGTCAGCGCAAGCGACACGATGGAGCCCACGACTACGGCCAGCTCGGGACCCACAAACACGGCAACGACCAGGGCAGCACCTACAAAGGACACACCGGAAAGCAGCGCCACGCCGGCAACGCCGTGCATACGCTCGGCAACGCTCGCAACGTTGCCTTGATCATCGGCGACACGGCCCGCAACCAGTACGATAAGCAGCGGTATCACCACAAAGAACGGCGCGAGCTGCACCAGCTGAACGGTCGCCAGGTGCAGGGGATCCAGACCCACCAGATCGGCAACGGACACCGTGGGGATGCCGATGGAGCCGTAGGGCGTGGGCACGCCGTTGGCCAGCAGGCAGATCAACACGGCGGGCACGGCCTCAAAACCCAGGCCCGCGAGCATGCCGGCGGGAATGGCAACAGCGGTACCAAAACCGGCCATGCCCTCCATAAAGCCGCCGAAGCACCAGGCCACGAGCAGCGCCAGCAAACGGCGGTCGCTGCTGATGGAGGTAATCATGCTGCCGATCACGTCCATGGCGCCCGTACGCACGCACAGGTTATACGTGAACACCGCGGCGATAATCACCAACACGATGGGCCACAGGGCCATCAAAAAGCCCTCGAGCGAGGCAGTCGCGATCTGCACCACCGGCAGATGCCACCATGCGAAGGCGAGCACACACGAAAGGGCGAACGAGCCCATAGCGGCCTTCCAAGCTGGCCATTTAAAGCACAGCAGCATCACGACAAGCCAAATGATCGGCACAAGAGCCAGCAAAAATGCGGCGACGTCCATAGGTAAGAACTCCTTGGTACCGCGCGGGCGGCATCGGGGGGTCACAAAACTTGAACAGGATACCGCACGCTTACCGACAATTTACTGCCACCCGCCGAAAATATTGAACAATCCGTTCAAAAACACGAGCAAACACCGCCGCGTCTATACTAGAGCGCAGCAATAGAAAGGAATCGCTTTGAGCATCACGCCCCTCGATAGCATCCGCCGCACCATCGCCCGCCGCAACGGCGTCACCGACCTCACCGTATCGGGCGGGGCGCACGGGCAGGGCGGACGCATCGAGAACGGCCTGTTCCCCGCCTCGCACACCGCCGAGGAGCTCGCTCGCATCCAGGAGCTGAGCCAACGCAACGCCGGCGGCCCCGACAGCAGCCAGGCCACGCGCCGTCGCCGCGAGCGCGATCGCGAGCCCGGCCCCATCCGTCGCATGGTCAATGCCTGGTGGAACCGCCTGCTCGGAGCCGTCTACGGCGGCGGTTTCTCCACACAAGAAGCCGAGTACGAAGATCACGCCACCCGTCGCGACTACCTTTGGAATACCCTGGGCACCGCCGTGTGGGGCATGGCATTTCCGCTGCTCACCATTGTGTCGACGCAGCTCGTGGGCGCCGAGGAGGCTGGCAAATTCTCCATTGCCTTTGTCACCGGCACGCTCATCATGATCGCGTGCAACTACGGCGTGCGCAACTTTCAGGTCTCGGACATCGACGAAAAAACCTCCTTCGCCTCCTACCAGCTCAACCGCTGGCTCTGCGGAGCGCTCGCGCTGGCATGCGGTCTGGTATACAGCAGCGCCCGTGACTACGATGCGCAGATGGCCACGATCGGCCTGGGGGTCTACCTCTATAAGGTGATCGACGGCATCGCCGACGTGTACGAGGGCCGCCTGCAGCAGGCCGACAAGCTCTATTTGGCCGGCATGAGCCAAACGCTGCGTTCCGCCGGCGTCATCGCGGTCTTTAGCGTGGCACTGTTCCTCACGCGCAGCATGCCCATCGCCGCCATGGCCATGGGCATCGCCGCGATTGCCTCGCTCGTGCTGGTCACCGCCCCGCTCGCCCTGCTCGAAACCGAAAAATCACGCCGTATGAGTCTGCGCGAGGCTGGTCACCTGTTTATCCAGTGCGCCCCACTCTTTGGCGCGCTGTTCCTGTTCAACCTCATCGAGAGCATGCCCAAGTTCGTGATGGAAGGCACGCTGGCCTACAAGTATCAGCTGTACTTTAATGCCCTGTTCTTTCCGGCGCAGGCTATTTTGTTGAGCATTGGATTTATCTATAAACCGCAGCTCCTGCGTCTGTCGAGCATTTGGGCGAATCCGCGCAAGCGTCGCCGCTTTGACTTGATTATTGTTGCCGTTATGGCGCTGATCGTTGTCATTACCAGCGTGTGCGCCGCATTTATGGCAGGCCCCGGCATTCCCCTCATGAGTTTTATGTACGGCCTCAACTTTGAGCGCTACCGCACGCTGGCACTGCTAATGGTTGTCGCCGGCGGCGTCACCGCGGCAATCGACTTCATCTACGCCATCATCACGGTGCTGCGCCATGCCGGCGACGTCACCAAGATCTACCTGATCTGCTTCGCCGTAAGCGTAGTGCTGCCGGTGATCTTGATCAATCTGCTGGGCCTGATGGGTGCCGTGGTGAGCTACCTGGCGGTCATGGCCCTACTGCTGGTGTTGCTGATAATCGAGTACGCCCACATCCGCCAACGCATTGAGAGGGACCGCAACCCGTACGGCGCCTAATTCGAATCAATTTGAAGAAAAGAAACGTCGATGTTTTGGCACCGACAGCGAGCAGTCTCGAAGTGCCCCAGGTTGGCGCGAAGGAGGAGCGACGCGTACTTCTGTACGCGAGCGACGGTTTGAGCGACAAGATGGGGTGCTTCGGGGCTGCGCAGCGTCAACGTGACTGCCGTTCGGTAGAACGGCGGAACAAGGTTATTCTCCAGGGTTGATGTTCGCGTAGAACTCCGCGCCATCGTCCAGACGCAGGATCCCGACGCGGCCGAACTCGGAGCCGGTGGCGGCGGCGCAGTCGATATCGATGCGATCGGGCACGCCGGCGGTATCCTCGCCACCCAGGCGCACAATCTGCCCGCGGCCCGACTCCTCATCGAGCCCCGCCAGGCCGCCAACCTCGCAATAGCGCCCAAGCGACACCGTGGGCGTGTGGCCGCTCACCACGACCGGGCCCTCGCCCTCGGCAGAAAGCAGTCCCGTCGGCGCATCCCAATAGCCGTGACGAATCCACAGCAGGTCATCGGACGACTGCACCGCGAGCATCTGCTGCAGCAGTTCGCGATCGGCACCCACCGCTCCGACGCCATCGGCACAATCGACGCCATGCTCAAGCAAAAACGCGCGCGCCGCCTTCATCTCGATTCCAGCATGTACCAGCAGATACGGGCGTTCCTCGGTCTCGGCCACCGCGTAGAGCGGCAGCGCGGCCATCCATCGCACGAGCTCCTCGTATGCCTCAAATTCCATGTCGTTGAGCTGCTCGCGCGTCGTCCAGCCACCGTTGATATCCCAGGTCTCGGCATCGAGCGGATCCTGGCCAATGATGGCATCGAGCATGATCTGCTCGTGATTGCCCTTGAGCACGCGGGCGTTGGGCAGCGAGCGCACGAGCTTAATAACGCCGACCGGATCGGGCCCGCGATCGATCATGTCGCCCAGCACGTACAGCGTGTCGTCGGACGCCAGCGAGATCTTAGACAGGGCCTCGTCAAGCGCACGCACGTGTCCGTGAGCATCAGATGTCACATAGATCGCCATGGAACGCCTTTCCCTACCTTGCGACCGAAGCCCGGAACCGCAACTAAAACTTCAAGTTGAACTTAAACGTTACCCATTGTACTCCGTTGTAATAAAGCTGGAAAGGGTTTCCGAGCAGAGGCAAAGACGGCAGCCGTCTATGACGATATCGCGCACGCCCGCAATCCAACCCCATAAACCCACCATCTTTGGGTACAAATAACCGCAGACAACTGACCGTGCCACGCCAACCACCCAGGAGCGGACACCATCCATGAACCAGATCCTTCTCTTTATCGGCCTCGTTATTATTCTGTGCCTGACCATCAAGCCCGTCGGCAAAAAACTCCCCTTCCCCACCCTGCTCATCTTTATCGCGCTCGGCATGCTGTTGGGCGTCAACGGGCCGGCGCACATCGAATTTAGCGACTACGCGCTCACCGAAACCGTCTGCAGCACGGCGTTGCTGTTCATCATGTTCTACGGCGGCTTTAACACCAATATCGACCGTGCCAAACCCGTTGCCGTGCCCGCGGTACTGCTGAGCACGCTCGGCGTCGTCATCACTGCCGGCATTACGGGTGCGTTTGCGCACTTCGTGCTGGGTTTTGACTGGATTGGTGGCCTGCTGCTGGGATCGGTCGTGGCATCCACCGACGCGGCCAGCGTCTTTAGCGTGCTGCGCGAGCACAGCCTGTCGCTGAGGGGCGGCACCGACTCGCTGCTCGAGGTCGAATCGGGCTCCAACGACCCCGTCGCCTACATGCTCACCGCCGTGCTCGCCACACTCGCGGCCGGCGGCGACATTAACATCCCCGTGCTGCTGGCCAAGCAGATCATCCTAGGCGTGGGGCTGGGCCTTGCCATCGGTTGGACATCCAGCCGCCTGATTGAACGCGCACACGCAACGGCCGAGGGCGCGCAGACTATCTTTTTGTTCGCCGTGGCGATCATCGCCTACGCGCTGCCGAGCAACCTGGGTGGCAACGGCTTTTTGGCCGTGTACCTGGCCGGCATTGTGCTGGGCGCGAGCGACATCACCGGCAAGGTCGAGATGGCGCACTTCTTCGATACCCTCACCGAGATGGCCGAGATGACCATCTTCTTTTTGCTGGGCCTGCTCGTTACGCCCGCACGCCTGCCGCAAATGCTGCTGCCGGGCTTGGCACTCATGACGTTTATGCTCTTTGCGAGCCGCCCCATCGCCGTCGGTCTGCTGCTGGCGCCCTTTAAGACGAGCCCTCGCCAGGTTGCGCTCGTAAGCTGGGCGGGCTTGCGCGGCGCGGCTTCGGTCGTCTTTAGCCTCTTTGCCGTGGTGGCCGGCGTTCCCGGCGGACACGACCTGTTTGACCTAGTCTTCGTGATTGCCGTGTCGAGCATTGTGGTGCAGGGTTCGCTGCTGCCGGCGGTGGCGAAGAAACTCGATATGATCGATGCGGCCGGCGACGTGCGCCGCACCTTTAACGACTATCGCGACGAAGACGGCATGTCGTTCGTCAAGCTCAAGGTGGGCGCTGGCCATCCGTTTGCCGGGCGCTCGCTCGCCGATATTGGCAGCGCGACGGACATGCTCGTGGTCCTGGTGCTGCGCGACGGGGCGCATCCGGTACTGCCCAATGGCGACACCGTGATCCAGGAAGGCGATCTGCTGGTGATGGCAGCCCCAACGTTCGAAGAGCGTGCCGAGGTTACGCTGCGCGAGGTCACCGTGACGCCCCACGGTCGCCTGGCCGGTCAGCGCCTGCGCGACGTGCCGCAGGGCAAGCACCCCTTTATCGTCGTGATGCTCAAGCGCGACGGCCAAACCATCATCCCCGACGGCGACACCCTAATATACGCCGGCGACGAAGCCGTCATCGCCACACTGGCGTCGTAGCGGCCAGGGGCAACTAATTTGCGACGAAGAGATCAAGCGCCTGGAAAGCCTGATGCGGTCGCTCGCAGACCTAGACCTGCCGGAGGAGTAAGGCCCCTCCCCCATGTAACCATCCTGTAAATCATAGCGGCACACTCGGGTTTTGCTGTGATGCGGTCGCGTCTGGCGCTCCACTGTGCTAAAGTATCCCGAACGTTCAAACGACTACGAGGGAGACTAGAAGATGGCACGTGTGCACAACTTCTCAGCTGGCCCGGCCGCGCTGCCCACCAGCGTGCTCGCCGAGATCGCCGACGAGATGATGGACTACCGCGGTTGCGGCATGTCCGTGCTCGAGATGAGCCATCGATCTAGTATGTACCAGCAGATCATCGACGACGCCGAGACAACCCTGCGCCGCCTGCTGAGCATCCCTGACAACTACCGTGTCCTGTTTTTGCAGGGCGGCGCCACGCTGCAGTTTGCGGGCATCCCCATGAACCTCATGCGCCGCGGCAGCGCCGGCTACGTCGTGACCGGCAACTTTGCCAACAAGGCGTACAAGGAGGCCGCCAAGTACGGCGAGGCCGTGCTGCTCGCGAGCTCCGAGGACACCAATTTCGACCGCATACCCACCATAGTCGACATCAACGCGCGCATTGCCGCCGAGGCCGCGGGCGGCGGGCTCGACTACGTCTACATCTGCCAGAACAACACCATCTTTGGCACCATGTACCACGAGCTGCCCGCTTGCGACGACGTGCCGCTGGTCGCCGATGTCTCGAGCTGCTTTCTGTCGCAGCCGCTCGACGTTGAGCGCTACGGGCTCATCTACGCCGGTGCGCAGAAAAACGCCGGCGCCGCGGGCGTGACCGTGGTCATCGTGCGCGACGACCTCATCGCAGATGGCCCCGCTTTTGCGCAGACGCCGCAGTACCTGGACCTTAAGACCCAGGCCGCCAAGGGCTCCATGCTCAACACGCCCAACACCTTTGGTATCTACGTGTGCGGCAAGGTATTCCGCTGGGTTGAGCAGACCGGCGGACTTGCCGCCATGGCCGAGCGCAACTGGGCCAAGGCCAACCTGCTCTATAACCTGCTCGAGCACAGCGTGCTGTTCCATGGCACCACACAGGCCGACAGCCGCTCCATCGCCAACGTCACGTTCCGTACCGGCGATGCCGACCTCGACGCCGCCTTTGTCGCAGGCGCGGCCGAGCACCAGATTCAAAACGTCAAGGGTCATCGCCTGGTGGGTGGCATGCGCGCCAGCGTCTACAACGCCGTAACCATGGAAGACGCGCAGGCACTGGCCTCGTACATGAAGGACTTCGAAGCGCAGCATAGTTTGAGTCCGCGATCTAACTAGCCCGCAACGCGCGGGCTGACCAGCCACCTCAGACCACTTGTTATAAACAAATCCGCTAAGGAGTTTTTCATGCGCAAGATCAAGACCATCGACGACATCACCAAAGACGGCAAAGTCGAGTTTGGCGAGGGCTACGAGTTTGTGGGCACCGCCGAGGAGGCCGATGCCATCCTGATGCGCTCCACCGACCTGCACGGCTACGAGCTGCCCGAGGGCATCCGCGCCATCGCCCGCTGCGGCGCCGGCGTCAACAACATCCCCGTCGAGGAGTACGCCAAAAAGGGCGTCGTCGTCTTTAACTCCCCCGGCGCCAACAGCAACGCCGTCAAGGAGCTCGTCCTGGGCATGCTGGTGCTCTCGAGCCGCGGCGTGGTGCAGTCGATGAACTGGGTGCGCGACAACGCCGACGACCCCGAGATCCAGGTCGATGCCGAAAAAGCCAAGAAGGCCTTTGTGGGCCGCGAGCTCAAGGGCAAGCGCATCGGCGTCATCGGCCTGGGCAACGTAGGCTCCAAGGTCGCCAACGCCTGTGTCGACCTGGGCATGGACGTTTACGGCTACGATCCGTTCATTTCCGTCGAGCACGCGTGGGTGCTGAGCCGCGAGGTGCAGCGCGTGGGCACGCTCGAGGATCTGTGCCGCGGCTGCGACTACCTCACCGTGCACGTGCCCAGCAAGGCCGACACCATCGGTATGATCAGCACCGAGCAGATCGACCTGCTGGCCCCGGACGCCGTGCTCATCAACTACGCGCGCGAGACCATCATTGACGAGGACGCCGTCGACGCCGCCCTGCGCGCGGGCAAGCTCAGCTGGTTTAGCTGCGACTTTGCCACGCCCAAGACCGTCAAGATGCCCAACACGTTTATCACCACGCATTCGGGCGCCGGCACCGGCGAGGCCGAGGCCAACTGCGCCGACATGGCCATCAGCGAGCTCAAGGATTACCTGGAAAACGGCAACATCGCGCACAGCGTCAACTACCCCGCCTGCAGCATGGGCAAGGCGCGCGCCGCAAGCCGCATTGCCTGCCTGCATGCCAACGTGCCCAACATGATCGGCCAGATCACGGCCATTCTCGCCAAGGACAACGCCAACGTGCAGCGCATGACCAACGAGTCCGCTGGCGAGAACGCCTACACCATGTTCGACACCGATGAGCACCTGGACAGCAGCACGATTGAGGCGCTTAAGCAGATTCCGTCGATGTATCGCGTGCGCGTGATCAAGTAGCGTCGGCGCCAAGCCTGCCAGACAGGCCATGAAGCCCATTCGGCCCCCGTTTTCACGAAACGGGGGCCGATTTCGTTGCTCCGGACGACTTTAGAAATGATACCCAGAACAAGTTTTTTCGGATAATCGACAGTAAGACCCAAATCACCAAGCGCACCCCTTTTGATAAACAACTTTATCAGGGACTTTAGTGGGTAATAATCGATTTCTATATGCCGAATGTAAGTTGACTGTCCATTTTCCGAAACAACTTATGCTAGATAGCATTTTTAATGCCCTTCCAAGGCGAAACTGAAGCCTTTTTGCGACCAGAACTCTAGCTCGCGCTACCGTTTACCCACCGCGCGACTACATTCCCGCCCAATCGATAAAAATCTCCTCACGAAGCCGCCGTTCGAGCTCCTGCTGCCGAGGCGTCTTGTCTTTCAGTGGCGCATCGAGATAGGACATAATGAGCTCCATCACCACGCGGAAGGCATCGGAGTCGGCCAGCTGACCATAGGTCATCAGAACGACGGGATATCCCATGGCTTGCAGCGCCGTCGTTCGATCGGAGTCCGAAATCTTGGATTCTATGGATCCATGAATGGCTTTACCTTGGCATTCAACCAGACACTCTCGACTACCGTCCTTATTTGCCAGCAGGATATCGGCATAGCGCCTATCAAGCCCCGAAATCAGGCGGGCGCTGCGCGTCATACGAATCTCAACGTTATTGGTAAGGCGCAGCCCTTCGCCGCCGCGCAACCTCGTAAGGCCAAACAGCATCGAAGCCTGGACCTCGAGCGGCGATGCTGCCACCCCCGTAATGCATTTCGCGGCTCGTATGAACGATTTAGCGCCGCGGAGCCCCCGGATCTTATCGACGTACTCTGCAAGCTCAGAGAGCTCAATCAAGGGCGGTCGTTTCCACAAGTCCGTTGGATTCCCCGAGACATCCTTTACGTTTTCCCAGCCCGACCGTGCGTCACTCCACCGGCTCCCATATGCCTGCACAAGTGCCAACTTTACCTGAGGCGCAATCTTGCACACGGCGAAGGTGCCGCACATCTCATACATGCACATGATTAGACGCTCGTTTGAGACCGAGGAAGCCAGAGTCAACAGGGTAAAGAGCGGGGACGCGACATCGAGGCCAAACTCTGTCTGCCGCACGGAATCAAACGGCCTCTCACCGTTCCAAACATGCCTGACAATGCGATCGCCCTTACGCCCGCAGCCGCCCTGCGACAACACGTGTAACGGGGTGCCCAGGAAATGCTTGACGAGCGGATGCTCACAAAGATGCTCCCTGCGCTGATCGTCCGCAGAATCGGGTAGGTCCGGCATTATCGCCAAGACCTGTGGGGGTATCCGGTGATACCGAAAGGCAGATATGTCGCACAGTATGTCGTCCATGAAGTGTACGTACCCACTGCATCGTTTGTGAACCCGCTCAGACGGCGAGCGCGATGGCTCGGCCTGCGAACGGTAAATACCGCCACGCGCATGTCGCAGATCTCTCTGGAGACTTACAATCGGTTTGGAAAGCAGACTGATTGTGAGGTTGCATATGGTTGATGAGGACTTTGCCTGGCGGCTTACGCAGGAGCTCGTGCGGATCGACAGTTCCGACCCAGGCGCGTATGAGGACGAGATTGAGCGGTATATCAAAGCGCTGGTTGAGGCTCAGCTGGAGCGGTTGAGTCATCCGGTGCTCCATGCCGTGCAGGTTGAGGAACTCGAGGTGCTGCCCGGGCGCCGCAACCTTAAAGTCACCGTGCCGGGCCAAAGCGACGAGGCGCAACTCGCCTACATCTGCCACATGGATACCGTCACCCTGGGCGATGGCTGGGAGGCAGACACGCCGCCGCTCGGGGCGGTTGTGCGCAACGACAGGCTCTATGGCCGCGGTGCCTGCGATATGAAGGGTGGCCTGGCCTGCGCCATTGCCGCACTGGTCCATACGCTCGAGCGCGTGGCGGCGGATGGCACGCTGCCCCGCCGCGGCTTTTCGCTCATCTGCTCGGTCGACGAGGAAGACTTTATGCGCGGCTCCGAGGCGGCCATCAATGCCGGTTGGGTCGGCTCGCGCGAATGGGTGCTGGACACCGAGCCCACCGACGGGCAGATCCAGGTGGCGCACAAGGGTCGCACGTGGTTCGAGATCGAGATGGCCGGCGTCACGGCTCATGCAAGCCAGCCTTGGAAGGGCGCCGACGCCGTCGCCGCCATGGCCGAGGTCGTGTGCTCGCTTCGTCGCACGTTTGCGACGCTGCCCGTGCATGATGAGCTGGGTCCTTCGACCATCACGTTTGGACAGATAGAGGGCGGCTATCGCCCCTATGTCGTGCCCGACCACGCCAAGGTCTGGGTCGACATGCGCCTGACGCCGCCGACCGACACGACCGCCGCAATCAACATGGTCGAGCAGGCCATTGCCGCCGCCGAGGACGCCGTTCCCGGTTGCCATGGCAGCTACACCGTGACGGGCGACCGACCCGCCATCGAGCGCGACCCGAGCTCTCCCCTTCTAGCAGCGCTCAAGCGTGCCGCCGATGGCGTGACGGACGCGGACACGACCGTCGGCTTCTTTACCGGCTACACCGATACCGCCGTCATTGCCGGCAAGACAGGCAACCGCAATTGTATGAGCTATGGCCCAGGCTCGCTCGCGCTCGCCCACAAGCCCAACGAATATGTGCCCCACGCCGACATCGTTCGTTGTCAGCAGGTGCTCATCGCGCTCGCCGATAACGTGCTCTGGGACGCGAACGGCCAAGTTGGGGCATAATAAGCCGCGAACAAACCGACTCGCGCGTTAGGACCGCCCATGAAAGCACTTCCGTTTCCCTGCATCCGCCCGGCTCAGGACCGCGTGCTCGAGGCGTTGCCTGCAATGGGCAGCATCCTGAGCGGCAACGACACCCTGCGCGGAGCCATTGCCGATGGGCTCATGCTCAAGGACCCGGGTGCGGCGTATTACGTGTACGAATGCTCGGGCGAGCCGGGACGCGTGACGGGTGTCGTGGCGATTTGCCCGGTTAACGTACTGACGGGTGGCGACGAGGCTGCCGCCGAGAGCGTCGACGCACTCGCCGCTGCGCACGCAATCGCCGAACTCAAAGTTCAGCCTCGTCCCGTGTCGCTCGCTTACGAGGCCTCGCCCGTCATGGATATCATCCTGGGCGCCGCCAAAGAAGGTGCGTCGCTCTACGCCGTCACCGACCCCGCCGGCATTACGCACCGTGTGTGGGAGGTCAAGCGCGAGGACGCCGTTGCCGCCATCCGAGCCATGCTCGACCAGGCACCGGAGCCGACGCCGGCAGACGACCCCGCCTACACTGCCGCGCTGGCAGGGGCGGCGCAGCTCCTAGCAGACGACGCCCGCACAGCCGGCACCTACACGGGCAAAGAGCCGTTCAACTTTACCATTGCCGCGCTATTCCCCGCCGCACAGGTCGCCGGCGACGCACCGCAGGTTCCAACGGGTCTGCTCACCCACCAGATCGCACGGTGGTTCTAGCCGGGCGTAAACGCTTAGCACAAAGACTCGGCAGCTCAACAAACAAGGGGCGGAGATGCAATACATGTGCATGCATCTCCGCCCCTTTCGCATCGAGCGATTATGTCGGCAACCCGTATCGCCGCGCCCGCACTAGCCACGTTGCGGACCCGCTGCCGCCACCAGCGGCTCAAGGCCCAGCTCGCGCGCATAATCTTCCTGCGTAAAGACTTCGACCAGGTCAAACGTATCGGTCGCATCGTCAAACGCAAAATGCAGCACCGAGCAGTTGCCCGGAACGCGATCGCGTTCATCGGCCTCCGCGCCCTTGGCATGGTCCATGAACTCCTTGATGGCCGATCCGTGGCTCACCGCAAGGACGCACTCATGGTCCGGGCGTCGCATGAGCTCGGTCAGCGTCGCCACCATGCGCTTACGTACCTGCATCTGGCCCTCGCCGCCAAACTGGCGATAGAAATCGCGCCACGGGCGCTCGGGCATCAACATCACGCGCTCGGCTTCAAAATCGCCAAAGAACCACTCGCGCAGGCCGTCAAGGCGCTCGTAGGCAAGGCCCGGCCACAGGTTGGCGATAGTCTGCTCGGTGCGATGCAGCGTCGAGGTGTAGGCGTGGTCGGGCTCAATGCCGCGCGCACGCAAAAACATGCCGGCGCGCGCCGCCTGGTCGCAACCCAGCTGCGTGAGCGGCGAGTCGCTCCAGCCCTGAATGATGCGCTTAAGGTTGAATATCGTCTGCCCATGACGAACCAGATACAGGTCTTTATTCATAGGGGTCCTTTCGTTCGTTACCAATCAAGGAGCGAAAACGCCCCGTCGCAATAGCCAAAATGAAGCACGGCGCCGTTGTCGGGCTGCGCCCCACCGCCGGCCACGTACTCAAGAAACTCCTGGCAGGCGGAACCGTGGGAGACTGCCAACACGCAGTTGTGCTGCGGCCGGGCCATAATACGGGACAGCGCCGCGACCATACGCGCCCGGAGCTGCGCTTCCGGCTCGCCGCCAAACGCGACCGGATAATCGCCCCAGGGCTGCAGCGGCATCTCGCGATTTGATGTACCCTCCAGCGAGCCCAAATGCCACTCGCGTAGGTCATCGACCAGCTCTATCGAACGGCCCTCACCAGCAATTAGCTCAGCCGTACGCCGCGCCCGGCCCAACGGGGAGGAATACACATGGTCAAAGGTCACGCCGCGGTCCTCGAACGCCGAACGCGTCGCCAGCGCCTGCTCGCGCCCGCGTGCCGTCAGCGGCGAATCGTGCCAGCCCTGCAAAATGTTCTGCACATTGAGCTCAGTCTGCCCATGCCGCACCAAATACAGATCGGCCACATGCCCTCCCCTCGCACCACCGCAAAGGAGACAGACGCCTTTGTGGTGATTTTGCTGCCGGATTGCACCGCAACGACGCGCAACTACAGCAGCACGTCGGCAAGCGAGCGCTTGGGCACGTGGTGCACCTGCGCCTCGTCGCGCCAATAATTGATGGAGCCGTCGGGGTTGGAATCGATCGCATCGATCATCTGCGTCTCGGTCGGCACGCCGAAAGCCATGATCAGCTTGAGCTCATACTTGTCGTTATCGAGCCCCATGGCATCGATCGCGTGGGGCGTAAAGGCCTTGAACATGCAGGCTGCCACCTCGGGCGTGGCGCTGCGAGCGGCGAGCATCATCGTCTGCGCGGCAATGCCCGTGTCGACCTCGGTGATGGGCGCGGCGGGCTTACCCGGAACAGCGCGCTCGGCAAGAATCGCGATGTAGCCGGTCGGACGCTCGCCCTCGGCAGGACCCGGCCAATCCTTAAGCGCGCCGGCCCATGCAAGCTCATCAAATACACGCGCGCAATCCTCGGCACCGCTCACCACATGAAAACGCAGACGCTGAGCATTGGCGCCGCAGGGAGCCAGGTGCGCCAGTTCCGCCAGCTCGAGCAAAAACTCGCGCGGCACGCGCATGGACTCGTCAAAGCGGCGGCACGTGCGGGCGCGACGGATCAGCGCGTCAAACGCTTCCAGACCGAGCTTTTCGCAGCCCTGCTTTGCCATCGATTCTGCGCTTACCGGCGCTGCGGGAACTGTTTCGTTCATAGGGGCCCCCAATACAAGCCAATTGTCCTTAGGAAAATCTAACCTAAAACGTAGGCAATAACGTTCAGCGACGCAATGTTCCACAACTGTTGAATAGTCCCCATCCAAACGGGAACAAAGGTAACAATTCGGGAATGTGGGGCGGCAATTCGTCCTTCCCGCCCCATGCATCGGCGCCCTTGGGCGATACTTGTTGCAGTACTTTTGGCGTACGCCGCACGGAAAGCAATGAACGCGACGCGCACCGCACGGAAAGGAGACATCATGGGCATCTTTGAGAACGATGACCAAAAATCGAGTCAGTTTGGATTTGACGAGAAGAGCATGGCGGGCAAGGCCGTCAAGGCCGTGCGCTGGATCTACGCCATCACCGGCGTCATCGCACTCCTCGCCGGCATCGCACTGCTTTTTGCACCCGCCAAATCCCTCGTCTTTTTGACGACCGTCCTGGGCTTTTACTTTGTAATCACCGCCGCCATCAGGCTGTTTACTGCCATTTTTGAGCCGCTGCTGCCCACCGGTTGGCGTGTGACGAGCATCATCTCCAACCTGCTCATCATCCTGGGCGGCGTGATAATCCTGCGCAATCAGGCGTTCTCGACCGCGACCCTCACCACGCTCGTGGTGGTCGTTGCCGGCTTTGGCTGGATCGTCGAGGGTGTCATGTCGATTCTGGAGTCCGAACTTTCGTCCAACCGCGCCCTCGCCATCCTGAGCGGTGCGCTCTCCATCATCGCCGGCATGTTCGTGTTTATCTATCCGCTGTGGTCGGCCAAGATGCTCGTCATCTTTAGCGGCGCTGCGCTGTTGGTGTTTGGCGTGACGTTGATTGTCCGCGCCATTCAATTTGGCAAAATGGTGCACTAGATGCCGCGAACCCTTTTTATTGACGCTGACGCCTGCCCGGTCACGCGCGAGTCGATCGACTGCGCGCGACGGGCGGGCGTCGCCGTTGTTATCGCCGGAAACAGCACGCAGAACCTGGAACGTCACATTCGCCGCGACGATCCGCGCGACGTCGAGCACGCGCGTCGGGGCTTTTGGGTCACGACGCTCGATGTGAGCGTGGGTGCCGATAGCGCCGACTTTGCCATTGTCGAGCGCCTGCGGGCGGGCGATGTGGTCGTGACGCAGGACATTGGCTTGGCGAGCATGGTACTCGGACGCGATGCCGCCGCCATCGGCGTGCGCGGGCGCGTCTACGATAAGGCGACCATCGACATGCAACTGTTTATTCGCCACGAGGAAAAGAAGGTACGCCGCGCCGGGGGACGCACTCGCGGACCGGCGGCATTTACCAGCGAAGACCGCATCCGCTTTAAACGCAACCTCACCGAGCTACTGCGCTAACCAAGGTAGATTTTTGGGACATGCCTGGAAATCTACCTTTTTGTTTTTAGCGGTGTGAGCGCTCGGAATCCATGGCTCAACAAAAAAACGGGCTTCAAAATGCCATGCGTCGCCGCATTGCGCAGGCGCCAAGCATGGCTATTTTGAAGCCCGTTTTGTCAGGCCTACTTAGAACCCAAAGGCGGAAAGGATAAGGCCCCAGCCCGCGCCGATGATATACATCATGATCAGAAACACAGCGTTTTCGCGGGCGCTGCGGTTGGTGCGGAACAGCACCAGGTAGCCCACGCCAGCGGAGATAAGCGTGCCGGCGAGCATCGGCGCCAGCTGCAGCGCGCCTTCCAGGTACAGCTGCGTGATGACGACGCTGGCCGAGCAGTTGGGGATCAGGCCGACGAGTGCCGAGCCCAGGACCGCAAGCGTCTCGTTACCGCGCAGGAACTGCTCAATCGCCGATTCGCCGAACGTCTCGAGCACGGCAACCAGAATCAACGTCACTAGAAAAATGAATACCGAAACCTGCACGGTGTGAGAGATCGCGCTGCGGATAATCGACAGAACGGGCGCGCCCTCGTGGGAGTGGTCGTGGCTGTGGCCGTGGTGGTGCTCATGCTCGCCCATGTGACCGTGATCATGGCTGTGTCCGTGGTCGCGCTCATGTTCATCTTCATCATCATCACAGCCGCAATGGTCGCGCTCGCACAGCTCGTGGATGTGGTCGGCGCTCACGCCCGCCTCGGCCACCTCGTCGATGATGTCACCGCCAGTGTGGTCGTCGTGCGCGCAGTTCACGTGGGCCGGGTTGGCCGCGATTCCCAGCACGGTACGGCGAATCGTCGCATGCGCGCGAGCGTTACGACGCAAGCCGCGAATGGCGGCGTCCACGATAAAGCCCGTGACCAGCGCGATCAGTGCCTTCGAAGCCAAAAGCATCGCCATGGTCTGCACGGGCACCTGCTCGGCGAGCAACAGCGGCAGCATCTCATCGGAGGTCGAAAGGAACACCGCCACCAACGTGCCCAAGGTCACGACACGACCGGCGTACAGCGTGGCCGCCATTGCCGAAAAGCCGCACTGCGGCACCATGCCCAGCAACGAGCCAACCACGGGGCCCGCGGCACCGGCGCGCTTGATGGCGCCGTTAACGCTGTCACCCGCGACGTGCTCCAGGGTCTCGAGGGCCAGATACGTCACCAACAAAAACGGCACCAGCGACAGCGTGTCCTTGCCGGCGTCGAGCAAAATATCAATCAGCAAATCCATGACGGATGGAACCTTTCGTGTCTTTCGGCAGCATTGTAAAAGTCCTAGCGGTCAACTAGGGTATTGTAGTTGACCTAGGCGTGGTGCCAATAGTTGCCCATGGTAAACTATCATCTCGCCATAACTCAGTAACCCCGAGCCGCGCGACGCGGCCCGTCCAAGGAGCAGCCTATGAACGTTTCGCAAGCACTTGAATACGAGCGCCAGCCGTTTATTCCCATGTTTATCTATGGCGACCACGGCGCCATGGAGTCCGAACGCCAGAAGGGCGAAGAGGCCCTCAAGGTGCTCGAGACCGAGTATTTTACTGCCGAGGACGACCCCGGCTTCGACTTTGCCACCGTGCGCGACCTGGCCGACCGCAACCGCGACCTTTGCGACCAGATTGGCGAGGCACGCCTGCGCAATGTGACGCCCGCGACGCTCTCGCGCGGCCTGTCCGACGCCGACACCTGCGCCGCCATCGGCAAAATGCAAAAGCGCACCGCCGCGTCCGTTATGCGCGAGATCCGCGGTGACCGCGACGCGCTCGGCGTGGCCTACGCCCGCAAGCCCATCCAGGGCACCGTGCTCGGTATCGACATCGAGACCACCGGCCGTGCACCCGAACGCGGCTATATTATCAACGTGGGCTGGGAGATCATGGAACTCACCAGCGACGCCATCCCGCACGACGCCGAGGCGCACTACTGCGGCCTGCCCGACATCTACCGCGGCGAAGATGTGCCGCTGTCGAATATCCACCACATTACCTGGGACGACATCGACGGCAAAACGCCCTTCCGCGAGAACAAGGAGCTGCAAAAGCAGCTGCTCAAGCTTATGAAGAAGTACCCGTACATGGCGCATAACGCCGCCTTTGAGGACAGCTGGTTCAAGATTCACCTGGACGGTTACGCCGAGGCACGCCGCGCGGGTAAGATCATCGTCATCGACTCGCGCCAGATCTGCCGCAGCCTGGACGCCGACGTGCGCTCGCTCCCCCGCGAGTCCGCCCCCGCCGCACTCGAGAACTGGGCACGCCGCCGCGGAACCCTCGCCGCCGACGCCAACGAGCAGCATCTGGGTCTGGACGACACCGACCTCATGCTCCGCACGGTACAGGCCGAGTTCAACCTCAAGAACCTGTTCGCGAAATAGCAACGCCTGCGACAAACGCTGCTTGCTCACGAGCGGCCTCGCAGCGGGAAACACCGCAGCGGGGCCGCCCTACGTTCCACAGATAGATCTGCCATCACAAATTCTGAACCCCCATTTTGAACGACTTCAACCAATTCCCGACACGTAATTCGTTGTCGGATGGTGATGCATCGATATCAAATGTGCAGCAATTGAGTATTTATATGCCATAGCTAAGCTGCGGAAACTTTTATTTAGGGCATACCAACCCATAATTGCGTCAAGCTTTTGGACAGCATTTGGTTAGACCTCTAAAACGGCTTTTCCACTCAGCGCCATCAACACGGCATTAGCTGACACGATATATACCATGAGTATCGTATTGTCACATACCACTGCAAAAGCGGTCTACCAGACCGCGTATTCGGCGTCTGCGAAAGACACCGAGCCCTGTAACCCTGCCGCGATTTACGGATCATGTCCCACCGGAACGTTCCTTGACGCAGCCGCAGAATGGCTCACCAAACACGATGTTTCCCTTGACGCAAATGATTGCCTCGAGGTAATGGTGTTTGATCGCAGGAATGCGCGCTATGCAATGAACTGTCAATGCCACGTTTCGTCAAAACGATTCTCGAACTCACGCTTTATAGAGCTCAAAGATGGCATCTTCATTGTTGGCGTTGAGCTTTGCGCGCTTCAGGCCGCCACCTATCTCCCTTTTCGCGAACTGGTGGAGCACTACTTTGAATTGTGCGGCGCTTACTCCCTTGGAACCGGCTCTTCCACCTCGTATAACGAGCGTTTCGCGCTCACCTCGACCGAAAGGTTAAAACAGTTCTTTAATTCCATTACCAGATGCGACGGTCTGGCCCTTGCCCGAAAGGCGATCCAATGTGTGCGCGACGGATGCCGGTCTCCTATGGAAACGGCCTTTGTCATGATGCTAACGCTGCCTAAAAGCGAAGGAGGGCTTGGTATTAAGGGAATTGAGACCGATTACGAGGTGCAGGTCGCCGCTGCCGCAAAGAATCTCACGAGACGCAAAAAGTTCTTTATGGATGCGTATCTAAAGAAATCTCGCACAGACATTGAATACAACGGGTTTTATCATGACGCGGAAGAAGACCGCGCCATCGATGAGGAGCGCAAGAATGCGCTTGCGTCCATGGGATACGGAATCATCACCGTCAGTCGTTATTCCTTTATGCATGCCAGCGCTTTCGTTAGGGTCATGGAGGCGATCCAACGGAAAGAGGGCATACGTCCCTCGCGTCTGCCAAAAGACTTTCAAATCATGCAAGAGAACCTGAGACAGTTTGTGCTCAGAAGGTTTATAGAAGAGAAAAAGCGAATTCAGAAGCAGCTTCGCCAGGATTCCGAAGATCGTCAACGAATCGACCTCGAAAAAGCAACACTCGAAGGTATCACGCTGGATGACCCGACAATAAATGAAGTTCCGGCAATCGATGACATGCAGACTGTCGAATCCGACAGCCCATCATTTGCCCAAATAAGCAGCCTCGCGCCCGAGGGCAGAATCTTCGGGGCCGGAAGCTAGACCGGCTAACAAGGTGGGTACCCTAGCGATGTGCAAAATTGCGAGTATTCAGCAGGGTCGGCCCTCCAGCACGGTAGCGCGCGGAGTCGTGGTGTAAGAAGCAAGGGAGGGCCATCGCCTAGAATCG
>CABUNB010000025.1 GCA_902492755.1 uncultured Collinsella sp.
CCTCGGCACCCGAGGTCTCGATGGACTCGGTGTTCTGGGTCTTGGAGGAGCCGGTGGCGCCACCGATGCCATCACGGCCAGTGCGGCCGCCCAGCAGGATGATCTTGTCGGTGGGGGCGGGGCACTCGCGACGAACGTGGTTTGCCGGGGTAGCGCCCACGACGGCGCCAACCTCCATGCGCTTGGCCACGTAACCGGGGTGATAGAGTTCGTTGATCTGACCGGTGGCAAGGCCGATCTGGTTGCCGTAGCTGGAGTAGCCGGCGGCGGCAGTGGTCACGAGCTTGCGCTGCGGCAGCTTGCCCTCGAGCGTCTCGGAAACCGGGACGGTGGGGTCGCCGGCGCCGGTGACGCGCATGGCCTGATACACATAGCTGCGGCCCGAGAGCGGGTCGCGGATGGCGCCGCCCACGCAGGTGGCGGCACCGCCGAAGGGCTCGATCTCGGTCGGGTGGTTATGGGTCTCGTTCTTAAAGAGGAACAGCCAGTCCTGGTCCTCGCCATCGACATCGACCTTCACCTTGACGGTGCAGGCGTTGATCTCCTCGGACTCGTCGACATCGGTCATGACGCCGGTCTTCTTAAGGTACTTAGCGCCGATGGTGCCCATGTCCATGAGGCAGACGGGCTTGGCGTCGCGGCCGAGTTCGTGGCGCATCTCCATGTAGCGGTCGAAGGCCTGCTGCACCACGGCGTCGTCGATCGTCACGTCATCCAGGACGGTGCCGAAGGTGGTGTGGCGGCAGTGGTCGGACCAATAGGTGTCGATCACGCGGATCTCGGTGATGGTGGGGTCGCGGTCCTCATCGCGGAAGTACTGCTGGCAGAAGGCGATGTCTGCTTCGTCCATGGCAAGGCCGCGATCGGCGATAAAGGCGGCAAGGCCGGCCTCGTCGAGCTCGCGGAAGCCGTCGAGCACCTCGACGGGCTGGGGCTCGGGGGTCTCCATGTACAGCGTGTCGGGCAGGTCGAGCGAGGCGATGCGGGCCTCGACAGGGTTCACCACGTAGTGCTTGATGGCCTCGATGGCGGCCTCGTCCAAGTTGCCCGAGATCATATAGACCTTGGCGGAGCGCACGGCGGGGCGCTCGCCCTGGCTGATGAGCTGCACGCACTCGCTGGCGGAGTCGGCGCGCTGGTCAAACTGGCCAGGCAGGAATTCGACGGCAAAGACGGCGCCGTCGCTTGCGGGGAGCTCGTCATAGGTCACATCGACCTGGGGCTCGCTAAAGACGGTCGGCACGCAGGAGCGGAAAAGCTCCTCGTCGATGCCCTCGACGTCGTAGCGGTTGATGATCCTCAGGGCCTCGATGCCCTTGATGCCGAGAATCTCGGTCAGCTCGCCCTTGAGCTGTTGAGCCTCGACGTCGAACCCGGGTTTCTTCTCCACGTAGATACGAGAGACCATTGGTTCCTGCCTTCCTGATCGGTTGGGCGTACGGTACGGTATGCGGCAGCGGTCGGTTTGCGGGGTCTGCCCTGCGGTCGCCTTGAGCCACATGTTTGTAAACCTCACTATGATACGACAGCTCGCGGCGCGTTGAGGACGGCGAGGGTGCTACAGTGAAGCGCAAACAAGAGAAAGGCATCACATGGCATTCGTTTCACTCGCCATCATTGCACTCGTGGCCTTTGCGAGTCCTTTTATCGCCTCCGCGATTCCCGGAAAACCCGTTCCCGAGACGGTCTTTTTGCTCGTGCTCGGCGCGGTGCTGGGACCCCATATGCTCGGTGTCATCCATGTAGATGCTGAGGTCTCGCTTGTGTCCGAGCTGGGCTTGGCCTTTTTGTTCTTGCTTGCCGGCTTTGAGATCGATCCCAAGAGCATCACGGGCGTCGAGGGGCGCTACGGCTTGGCGACGTGGGTCGTCACGTTTGGTATCGCCTGGCTTGCCGTGCGCTTTACCCCGTGGTTCTCGGTCAGTCATTTCGACGGTATCGCCGTGACGCTTGCCCTTACTTCGACGGCGCTCGGCACACTCGTGCCCATCATGCGTGAGCGCTCGCTCACTGGCACGCGTGTGGGCGACTCGATTCTCGCGTATGGCACCTGGGGCGAACTTGGACCCGTGCTTGCTATGTCGGTGTTGCTGTCTGCCCGCACTGGCATCCAAACGCTCGTAATCCTTGGCTTGTTTGCGGTGGTTTGCGTGTTGCTGGCCGTGGTTCCAAGCCGCTCCAAGCGCGTCGGCAGCCGCTTCTTTGCGTTTGTCGAGGAACGTGCCGATACCACGTCGCAGACCTTCGTGCGCCTGACGGTGCTCATCCTGGTCACGCTCGTGGCGTTCTCGGCCGTCTTTGATCTCGACATCGTGTTGGGTTCTTTTGCCGCCGGCTTTGTCCTGCGCTATATCATCCCCGAGGGCAACCATACGCTCGAGACCAAGCTCGACGGCCTGGCCTACGGCTTTTTGATTCCGGTGTTCTTTACCGTATCGGGCGCAAAGATCGACCTGACGGCCGTGGCGTCGCGCCCGGGCTTGCTCGCGGGCTTTATCGTGGCGTTGTTGATTATTCGTGCCGTGCCCATTCTTATCTCTATGAGCATTTGTCCTGCGACGCGCGATGTCTCGGCGTATGGCCGCATCACCGTGGCGCTCTACTGCACCACGGCGCTGCCGATCATCGTTGCCGTGACGAGCGTTGCCGTCAACGCGGGTGCGCTGTCGCAAGACATCGCGTCGGTTATGGTTGCCGCCGGCGCCATCACGGTGTTCTTGATGCCATTGCTCGCGCAGCTCTTCTACCGCGTGGTCGACGCCGCACCGGTCGCCGCCGTGGCAGAGGTTGCCGAGCATCCATCCGATGCGCTCGACATCCTGCGCGCTCACCACGATTTAGCGAGCCTGCTCGCACGCGAGCACGAGCTGCTGACTTCGCATGGCCATGGTCGCGTATTCGAGGGCCTGCCTACGCTCGATACGATTGCCGAGCGTCTTTCTGCCGAGGCGGCGAGCGGCCACATCGATGCCCGCATCGTGGACGCGGCGCACCTGCTTGCCGATAAGACCTATGGAGACGAGGTCGACCCGTCCGAGCTGACCCAGCGCGAGCGTCGCCGCCTGGAGCGCGCCAAGCTCGCCGTACGCGAATACCGCCGCCGCATGCTGGAGCTCTATGCAAGAGAAGAAGCCGAGGACGACGACGGTAAGTAGTCGATACTCTCTCGGGGAAGCCGCGTCCCGCTTTGAAGGCTCGGAACGGGATGTGGTTTCCGAAACGGGGACCGTTGGGAAACTGTGTCCCGGAATGGGCGCTCAGAGTGGGATGCAGTTTCCGCAAGGAGGTCCTGGGGGAAACCGTGCCCCGTTCTGATCCGAAATACTGGGACAAAGTTTCCCTTTCATAACAGGAGAAGGCGCGCTGTCTGCAGTTGATTCAGACGGCGCGCCTTTTTGGTTGAGCTCTGTTGAGGTTCGAAGCCGAAACTTTCGACCTTTAGGAGCGGGCTGCTCCGTCGACGGGGAGGATGGCGCCCGTGACATAGGAGGACATGTCGCTCGCCAGGAAAACGAAGGCGTTGGCAACGTCCTCGGGCTCGCCCATGCGACCGAGCGGAATAGTGGCGATGATGGGCTTGATGACCTCTTCGGGCAGGTTGGCGACCATATCGGTCTTGGTTACGCCTGGGGCAACGGCGTTGACGCGGATGCCCATGGGGGCGAGCTCGCGCGAGAGCGACTGGACCATGCCGTTGACGGCAAACTTGGACGTGGGGTAACCGACGCCGGAGGGCTGGCCGTACTTGGCGACCATCGAGCTTGTGGTAGTGATGGTGCCGCCGTGGCCGGCCTCGGTCATGATCTTGGCGGCAGCTTGGTGACCGTTAAAGACGGCGACGACGTTGAGGTCCATGACCTTTGCGAACTCCTCGGCCGTATAGTTAAGGAGCGGCGAGCGCTGGGAGATGCCGGCATTGTTGACGACCGTGTCCAAGCCGCCCATGTCGGCGGCAGCCTGGGTAAAGGCCTCGGTCACGGCTTCGAGCGAGGTGATGTCGCAGGAGCGGCCCCAGACCTTGGCGTCGGGATAGGCGGCTGCCAGCTTCTCAACGGCCGCGTCGGCAGTCTCCTGGCACGAGCCAAAGACAGTGACGGCAGCGCCTTCCTCGATAAAACGGCAGGCGATGGCATAGCCGATACCGCGCGTGCCTCCGGTGATGATTGCTTTCTTGCCCTCGAGCAACATGGTGCTTCCTCTCATCGCGGGCGGACATTCGCAGCACAGCGTAGCGGTAGCCGGAATCGGTCGCGTTTGCATATCGGTGAACGGTAGCCCGCGTTACCGATGAGCGGCTCGCGCAAATATGCTCTGCCGGTGTGCTTAGGGCGGGTGACAAAAGGGCTCCCGTCCCACGTCGGACGGGAGCCCTCAAGGCGCGTATTGCTAGGTGAGCGTTGGGTTAGTTGGCCATAACGCCTTCGGTCCAGGCCTCGACGTCCTCGATACGCAGGACGTTGGCGACCTCGGCCACGCAGTCGACGCTGGCAAGCTCGGCGGCGGCAGCCTGGACGTCCTTCTCGAGCGCGCGGTGCGTCAGGAAGATGACCGAGCAGGCATCGCTGACGCCCGACTTGCCGTCCTCGACCTGGTTGATGAGCGAGATCGAGATGTTGTGCTTGGCAAAGATGTCGACCGTCTCGGACAGGGCGCCCACGCGGTCGGCGACCTTCAGGCGCACATAGTACTTGGTCTGGAGCTCGTCCATGGGCTTAAAGGCGAGGTTGTGGCCATAGGGCTCAATCTCGGGCAGCGGAGCCACGCCGCGGCTGATCTGCTCGGAGAGCGACAGGATATCGCCCACGACGGCGCTCGCGGTGGGGAAGGAGCCTGCGCCGGCACCGTAGAACATGGTCTCGCCCACGGCGTCTCCTACCACGTAGACGGCGTTCATGGCGCCGTTGACCTTGGCAAGCATATGGTCTGCCGGGATGAGCGTGGGATGCACGCGAACGTCGACGCCGGCGTCGGTGTTGCGGGCGATGCCCAGCAGCTTGATGGTGTAGCCGAGCTCGCGGGCCTGGGCGATGTCCTCGGCGCCGATGGTACGGATACCCTGCTGGTACACATCGTCGGTGGTAACGCGGGTGCCAAAGCCGATGGAGGCGAGGATGGCCGTCTTGCTGGCGGCGTCGAAGCCGTCGACGTCTGCGGACGGGTCGGCCTCGGCATAGCCCTTGGCCTGGGCGTCGGCGAGCACGTCAGCGTAATCGGCGCCCTCGGCGTCCATGCGCGACAGGATATAGTTGGTGGTGCCGTTGAGGATGCCGGCGATGGTCAGGATCTTGTTGCCCACCAGGTCGTGCTCGAGCGTGCTGACGATGGGGATGCCGCCACCGCAGCTGGCCTCGCACTTAATCTGCACGCCGCACTCACGCGCCTTCTCGGCGAGCGTCTCGACATGACGGCCCAGCAGGGCCTTGTTGGCAGAGACGACGTGCTTGCCGTTCTCGAAGGCGGTGGTGAAGATCTCGGTCGCGGGGTGCTCGCCTCCGATGAGCTCGACGACGATATCGACGGCTGGGTCGGTGACGACATCATGCCAGTCACTCGTAAAGGCCTCGCGCTCAATACCGGCTGCTTCAGCCTGCTCCCAGGCAAGCGCACAGGCGCGGGTCAGCTTAAGGTCGATGCCGTAGGCGGCCAGGTACTCATCGTGGTGGCTCTTAATCAGGCGGGCCACGCCGCCGCCGACGGTTCCCAGACCGATGAGGCCGACGTTCACGGTGCGCAGGGGTTCGCTCATAGATAGCTCCTTCGTGCATCTTATGGATGGATTAACCGCTTAAAGGTTGAGTGCATTCTAGCGTGAACCGAGGGCGCGTGCTCGCCAAGCAACAGGAGTCGCACAAAACGGCACCCCCGAAACGCTGCGGAAACATTGGAAACATGCTCGCTACAAACGGAACTCCGTAACAAACTGTCAACGTTTGCGCCATAAGGTTTGCCCTGTACCGCAAGACGGCCGCACCGCGGCCAGCGAAAAAGGGGGACACCATGTTCAACATCAACAGCACGCTCAGCCGTAGGAACTTTCTCGCCGGCGCTGCGGCGCTCGGCAGTACCGCCGCACTCGCTGGTTGCTCGTCGGGTGGCTCGGACGGCGGCTCCGCCGATGACGGCAAGACCTTCAAGATCGGTGTCATCGGCCCTCTGACCGGCGCCGCGGCAACCTATGGCGTTTCGGCCGAGAATGGTGCCAAGCTTGCCGCCAAGGATTTCTCGACCAAGGACCTCAAGCTCTCGCTTAAGTCCGAGGATGACGTCGCCGACGGCGAGAAGGCTATCAACGCCTTCAATACCCTGTGCGACTGGGGCATGCAGGCACTCGTCGGCCCCGTCACGACCGGTGCCGCCGTCGCCGTCTCGGGCGAGATCGCCGACGATATGCTCATGGTCACGCCTTCGGCCTCGTCGCTCGACGTTACCAAGGATAAGACAACGGTCTTCCAGGTTTGCTTCACCGATCCCACCATGGGCGCCAGCGCCGCGAAGTTCTTGGCCGAGAAGTACGCGGATGCCAAGATCGCCCTGTTTTACAACTCCGGCGATACGTACAGCTCGGGTGTTGCCGATGCCTTTGCCGAGCAGGCCAAGGAGTCCAAACTTGATATCGTCGATACCGAGACCTTTAAGGACGACTCCTCCACGAGCTTTACCAACCAGCTCACCAAGGCCAAGGAGGCCGGCGCCACGCTCATCTTTGCGCCGATCTACTACACGCCGGCGTCCGTTTTGCTCAAGAACGCCAAGGACATGGGCTACGACATGACCCTCATGGGCACCGACGGCATGGACGGCCTGCTCTCCGTTGAGGGCTTCGACACCTCTCTTGCCGAGGGCGTGCTGCTCATGACCCCGTTCTCTGCCGACGATGAGAAGAACGCCGACTTCGTCAAGGCATATAAGGACGCCTACGACGAGACGCCCAACCAGTTTGCCGCCGATGCCTATGACTGCGTCCATGCGATTGTCGAGGCTATCGATAAGGCAGACATCGACATCACGGCCGACGGCGCCGACATTGCCGGCGATCTTGCCAAGGCCATGCGCAAGATCAAGATCGAGGGCCTGACGGGCGAGCTCACGTGGAACGACGAGGGCCAAGTCGAGAAGCCCGCTACAGCCTATGTGATCCAGGACGGCAAGTACATCGCCGCCTAAGTGCGCATAAAGCGCTACCGGTGAGGCTGTTTTAATCAGGGCAGGGACGCTTGTAACAGAATGGAAACATTACTTTCACACAATAAAGTGGCTAAACTGCATAAACCAATAGAAATACGCATAATTATGGATAAACGGACAAAACAAAAGAAAAGTTGAAATAATCGCCACTTTTCTCAACTAAAGCGTCTACTATTTTGCGAACGCCGAACACGGCGAAGGATGGCCTGTTGGGTAACCGAAACCCGACGAGATTTGAGAGGAGAGCCGCATGTCGAGCCTCACCGGTAAGTCATTGAACCCTGTTATGAATCGCAGGAGCGTTATCGCGAGCGCAGCAGGTCTGGGGGCGATGTCTATTCTAGCTGGCTGCTCCTCCAACGGCGGCGACAGCGGTTCCGCTTCGGGCGACGCTTCGTTTAAGATCGGCACCATCGGCCCGCTGACCGGCGCCAACGCGTCCTACGGCAAGTCCGTTACCCAGGGTGTCGAGCTTGGCTGCAAGGATTTCTCGACCAAGGAGCTGCCGCTTGCCAGCAAGGCCGAGGATGACCAGGCCGACGGCGAGAAGGCCGTCAACGCCTTTAACACCCTGCTCGACTGGGGCATGCAGGCCCTCGTCGGCCCGACCACCACGGGTGCGTCGGTTGCCGTTGCCGCCGAGTGCGGTAACGACCCCGAGACGTTCATGATCACTCCGTCCGCGTCCTCCGAGGACGTCACCAAGGGCAAGGATTGCGTCTTCCAGGTTTGCTTTACCGATCCCAACCAGGGCGTCAACGCTGCCAAGTTCCTGGCGCAGAAGTATGCGGACGAGAAGTTCGTGCTGTTCTATAACTCCGGCGACGCCTATTCTTCGGGCATCGCAGATTCCTTTAAGGTTCAGGCCGCTAAATCCAAGCTCGAGATTGTTGACGAGGAGACCTTTAAGGACGACTCCGCCACGAGCTTTACCAACCAGCTCACCAAGGCCAAGCAGGCCGGCGCTACCATGATCTTTGCGCCGATCTACTACACGCCGGCGTCCGTCCTGCTCAAGAATGCTAAGGACATGGGCTACGACGTCAAGATGATGGGCTGCGACGGCATGGACGGCATCCTGGGCGTTGAGGGCTTCGACACCTCTCTTGCCGAGGGTCTGCTGCTCATGACCCCGTTCTCCGCCGACGACGAGAAGAATGCCGACTTCGTCAACGCTTACAAGGATAAGTATGGCGAGACTCCGGACCAGTTTGCCGCCGACGCCTACGATGGCGTGCACGCGGTGGCCGAGGCCCTCGAGGAGGCCGGTCTTGGTGTCGACGCCGACCCGACCGAGGTCGCCGAGAAGCTGCCTAAGGCTATGCTCAAGATTACCGTTGACGGTCTGACCGGCAAGCTCACCTGGAACGATAAGGGCCAGGTCCAGAAGGAGCCCACGGCGTACGTCATCACCGACGGCAAGTACGTACAGGCCTAATAAGCCGCCTTACATAGAGCGGTTTTGATCCCAAGCAGGGGAGGTTTTGGCCTTCCCTGCTTGCTTGGTATCTAGGGACAGTGTAACGTCCCTGTTTCATACATTAACTGGAAACCTATTCGAAAGGGGGATGTGGAACATGACGGTCTTTATCCAATACCTGGTCAACGGCCTGTCCATGGGCAGCGTCTACGCCATCATCGCGTTGGGCTACACCATGGTCTACGGTATCGCCAAGATGCTGAACTTCGCTCACGGCGACGTTATCATGGTCGGTGCCTATGTCTCGTTCTGCGCCACGTCGTATCTCGGCCTCCCGGGCTGGGCATCTGTAATTCTCTCTTGTGTGGTCTGTACCGTTCTCGGTGTTCTCATCGAGGGTCTGGCATACAAGCCGCTGCGTCAGGCGGGCCCGCTGGCCGTTCTGATCACGGCCATCGGCGTGTCTTACTTCCTGCAGAACGCCGCGCAGCTTCTGTGGGGCGCCACGCCCAAGAACTTCACTTCGCTCGTCACCTTCCAGGTGCCGGAGTTCTTGGCCAAGTTCAACGTGAGCGCCGTCTCGCTCGTCACCATCGTCGCCTGCCTGGTTATCATGGCCGGCCTGATGTTCTTTACAGGTAAGACCAAGATGGGCAAAGCCATGCGCGCCGTGTCCGAGGACAAAGCCGCCGCTCAGCTCATGGGCATCAACGTCAACCGTACCATCTCGATGACGTTTGCCATCGGCTCCGCCCTTGCCGCCATCGCCGGTGTGCTCCTGTGCTCCTACTCGCCGGTCCTGCAACCCACCACGGGCGCCATGCCTGGCATCAAGGCCTTCGACGCCGCCGTCTTCGGCGGTATCGGCTCCATCCCCGGTGCCTTTGTCGGTGGCATTCTCATCGGCATCATCGAGGCGATGGCACAGGCTTACATTTCCACGAGCCTTGCCAACTCCATCGTCTTTGGTGTTCTGATCATCGTCCTGCTCGTCAAGCCTGCCGGCCTCTTGGGCAAGTACGTCCCCGAGAAGGTGTAGGTGAGCGTTATGAAGTTTCTTAAAGACAAGCAGACGCGTCACGACTTTGTTACGTACGCCATGTGCCTTGTGGCGTTCGCCATCGTGTTCTTTATGCAGTCCAACCATATGATTCCGCGCATGATCGCCGGTCAGCTGGTTCCCATCACGGCCTATATCGTCATGGCCATCTCCCTTAACCTCGTCGTCGGCATCGCGGGCGACTTGTCGCTGGGCCATGCGGGCTTTATGAGTGTCGGTGCCTACACGGGCATCGTCACCGCGGTCGCCCTCGAGAGCGCCGTTCCCTCCGATCCGGTGCGCCTTATCATCAGTATCGTGGTCGGCGCCATCGCTGCCGCCATCCTGGGCTTCTTGATCGGCATCCCGGTCCTGCGCCTGAGCGGCGACTATCTGGCCATCGTGACCCTGGCTTTTGGCGAGATCATCAAAGAGATCGTCACCTGCCTTATCGTGGGCGTCGACTCCCGCGGCCTGCATGTGATCTTTAACATCACAGGTAACTCCACGATCGACGACCTGCACCTGCTCGAGGACGGCACCGCCATCATCAAGGGCGCCCAGGGCGCTTCGGGTGTGTCGACCTATTCGACCTTCCTTGCCGGCGCCATCCTGGTCATGGTCGCGCTCGTGATTGTACTCAACCTGGTCCGCAGCCGTACCGGCCGTGCCATTATGGCCGTGCGCGACAACAAGATCGCTGCCGAGTCCGTGGGTATCTCCGTCACCCAGTACCGCATGATCGCCTTCGTGGTTTCCGCTGCTCTCGCCGGTGCTGCCGGAGCCCTCTTCGGCGGTAACTTCTCGCAGCTCTCCGCCACTAAGTTCGACTTCAACACGTCCATCCTCATCCTGGTGTTCGTGGTCTTGGGCGGTCTGGGCAATATGCGCGGCTCCGTCATCGCGGCGGCGTTGCTCACGGTGCTTCCCGAGCTGCTCCGTCAGTTCTCGGACTACCGCATGCTCATCTACGCCATCGTGCTGATCCTGGTCATGATCTTTACCAACAACCCGCAGCTCAAGGCGTTCTTCGCACGCATTAAGGATCGCTTTGCTCCCAAGAAGGAGGTGGCAGCCGATGCCCAGTAAGTTTGAGTTCAACAAGGGCAAGATGGTCCCGTATCCTTCTGGCGCCATTGTCCCCGACCGCGACCTGGGCCAGCGACCGGCGCTCGAGTGCATCCACCTGGGCATTGAGTTTGGCGGCCTCAAGGCGGTCGACGACTTTAGCCTAACCATCGGCAAGACCGAGATCGCCGGTCTCATCGGCCCCAACGGTGCCGGCAAGACCACGGTCTTCAACCTGCTCACCAAGGTGTACCAGCCCACGCATGGCACCATCCTGCTCGATGGTGAGGACACCTCGGGCAAGTCGGTCTATCAGGTCAACCGCATGGGTATTGCCCGTACATTCCAGAACATTCGCCTGTTCAACACCATGACGGTGGAGGATAACGTCAAGGTCGGTCTGCACAATCAGGAGCGCTACTCCGGCTTTGAGGGCGTGCTGCGCCTGCCGACGTATTGGAAGCACGAGAAGGCCGCCCACGAGCGCGCCATGGAGCTGCTGTCCATTTTTGACATGGAGCACCTGGCAAATGAACAGGCCGGCTCGCTGCCTTACGGCGCTCAGCGTCGTCTGGAGATCGTCCGCGCGCTTGCCACCAACCCCAAGCTGCTGTTGCTCGACGAGCCTGCCGCCGGCATGAACCCGTCCGAGACCGCGGAGCTCATGGAGAACATCGTCAAGATCCGCGACACCTTCGGCATCGCCATCATGCTTATCGAGCATGACATGTCGCTCGTTATGAACATCTGCGAGGGCATCTGCGTGCTTAACTTTGGCAAGGTTATCGCCAAGGGTACGGCCGAGGAGATCCAGAACAACGATGCCGTTATCGAGGCATATCTGGGCAAGCAGGATAAGGGGGAGAACTAAATGGCAGAGCCGATGCTTTCCGTCTACAACATCAACGTCTGGTACGGCGCCATCCACGCCATCAAGGACATCTCCTTTAACGTTAACGAGGGCGAGATCGTGGCCCTGATCGGCGCGAACGGCGCTGGCAAGTCCACAACGCTCAAGACCGTCTCGGGCCTGCTGCGCTCCAAGACCGGCTCCATCAAGTTTATGGGCGAGGACATTACCCATACGCCCGCTGATAAGCTGGTTGGTAAGGGACTGGCTCAGGTTCCCGAGGGACGTCGCGCCTTTTTGCAGATGACGGTTGAGGAAAACCTGGAGATGGGCGCCTATACGCAGCCCAAGTCCACGGTGGCTCCGGGCCTTGAGCGCGTCTACGAGCAGTTCCCGCGCCTGAAGGAGCGCCGTCGCCAGGTCGCCGGCACCCTTTCGGGCGGCGAGCAGCAGATGCTCGTTATGGGCCGCGCCCTTATGAGTAACCCCAAGCTGCTCATGCTCGACGAGCCTTCCATGGGCCTGGCGCCGATTCTGATTGAGCAGATCTTCCAGATTGTCGAGGATCTGCATAAGGCCGGCACCACGGTGCTTCTGGTCGAGCAAAACGCACAGATGGCTCTTTCCATCGCCACACGCGGCTACGTGCTCGAGACCGGCAAGATTACCATGACCGGCACCGGCCAAGAGCTCCTGCACGACGACAACGTCCGCAAGGCTTACCTGGGCGGCTAGGGACTTCCGCCGTTCTGCCGAACGGCGGACCGGCCGACGCTGCGCGGGCGCCCTGATCGACGTGCCGAAGCTCCTCACCCTTGGGGCTATGCCGCGGTACGAGGCCAGGTGGTCATGGTCCGGGAACCTCGCGATGTCGAATGACACCGCGAGGTTCGCCGCCGTCCTCGGCGACCTCGACCCCCGAGTGGGCGATCCCCACGCGCTAACGCCTGCAAACAAGGGGATCGCCAAGACGCCGCCGGGCACCTCCGTCATAGACGTGGAAGTGCGGCCGCGCTGAAGCTCTGCGCGGTGTCTGCTCGCTTATGTGCGCATCACGAAGGAAGACCAGATCGGTGAGCGGGATTGGCCCGAAGTCGAGAGATTCCCATCAGCCTCTCGTCGGTCGATGACCGGTTCACCACGCAGGAAGAGCGTGACGGAAGGTCTCGCAAAAAGGCTCCGAGCGCGGCGTGCTCATGCCCGTCGTGGTGCGCCCGAAGGGGGGGGGACGGCTGCTACGAGCTCGATCATTTGCGAGGAGAAGACGAACCAGTCGTTGCAGATCCAATATGGATCTCGCCGACCTCGGCA
Organism: uncultured Collinsella sp.; assembly: GCA_902492755.1. Lineage (GTDB taxonomy): Bacteria > Actinomycetota > Coriobacteriia > Coriobacteriales > Coriobacteriaceae > Collinsella. Next base: position 12,874 of record CABUNB010000025.1, read on the forward strand.
AGCTGCTCGATGAGTGGAAGCCCTGTCGGGTCGTCTATTTCAACACCACCCAGAATGATGGTGTCATCGCGCAGGTCGATCTGCGTGTTGAGCACAGCGAGGTTAAAGTCGGAGGCCACAAATCCGATAGCAGCCAGGACGAGCCCCGTGGCAACAAGCCCACCCGCTACGGCAAGGTAAATCCTTTTTACGCTGGACATGTTTGCACTCCTTCCTATGCCGTGAGCGGCGCCGCTTCGGCGCCCATGCGGCTCTTATTGCCTCGATCTTTCCAGAAGGGCGAAACGGCTTTCTTCGCCCAAAGGGCAGAGAGGCGCGCGATCTGCTTGGACGCCGTCCAGGCGCCGGCTCCCGTGAGGAGCGCCACACCGATGGAAGCGAATCCCATTCCCATCGAGGCCAAAACGTACGGAACATGCCCGATAATGATGCCGTCCACGGCGAACAGGAGCCCTACCAGGCCCGCGCCCCCGAATGCCGTGGCCACGATCCACACGCAGAGCGCAAGAACCCAAATACAGATGTAGACTGCAGCGGCAACGGCGACGAACGCGAGCAGTAGCGGAATCCATACTGGAGAGCCCACGATGGCGAGCGCCCATAGAAGTGCCGTGCTCTTGCGCTTGGTCCTCGCGATCGCGCGCGGCACGGCGGGCAGTTCGTCGAGCGTTGCCTCGGCGACCTCACCGAGCGTGCCCATGGCGGCCACAGCCTCGGCCTCCGTCATGCCGTCCTCCATACGGTCGGCGATGGCCTCCGCGTAGAACTCCTGCGTTTCCTTTACCTGATCTGCCGGCAGGCAGGCCAGAAGCTCGCCCAGCCGGTTCAAGAACTCATCGCGCGTCATGGTGCGCCCCCTCCACGTAACGGTAGATCTCCTGCACGGATGGCCATTCGGCGAGGAACTCGGCGATACGCTCGCGCCCGGCGTCCGTGATGCGGTAGTACCTCCGCAGCCGCCCGTTGTGTTCGGCGGAGCGCGCGGTGATGCAGCCCGCCTTCTCCAGGCGCTTGAGCAACGGATAGAGCGTGGATTCCGTGAGCCCCATACTCGCGGGCACGTCCTTTACGATCTGATAGCCGTAGGATTCCTCGCCCGAGACGGCCGCGAGCACGCAGGCCTCGAGGAAGCCGCGCTTCATCTGTGCCTCCATCCGCACACCTCCTTTCGTAGTATACTGTGTAACACCTACTATATGACACATAGTATATGATGTCAACAGTTGTCGTATAGGGAGTCCGGTCTGTCTGTCCCCTGCGGGTACTCATTGGGGACGTACTTAAATGAGTACCCATCGCTCAAGGTGGCACCTGGGGACGTTCCTTATGTGCCGGCACTTTGGGACACTCCTTGTCAAGGTTTTGTTCCATCGTGCGGGTTGCTATTTAACGTGCGACAATGCCGTGTGGAAATCGAAATGTCTTCTGGGGGCTATCTATGCTATACGAATTTTGCGCCGAGAACTTTGAGCGTGTGCCGGCGGCTATCGATGCCGGTGCTAAGCGCATCGAGTTGTGCGACAACCTTGCCGTCGGTGGTACCACGCCCTCGGCCGGCGTTATCAGCACTACGGTCAGCTATGCTCACGAGCATGACGCGCGAGTGATGTGCATGATTCGCCCGCGTGGCGGTGACTTTCACTACAACCAGGACGAGCTGCGCATGATGGAGATGGACTTGGGTCTTGCCGTGAGCGCCGGCGTTGACGGCCTGGTCTTTGGCTGCTGCAAGCCCTGTGCCGGCGGCTGGGCGCTCGACGAGCTCACCCTCGGCGCCCTCGTGATGGCTACGGGCTGCGCGACCGAGGAGTGCAAGCGTGGGGTCATCGATATCACCTTCCACATGGCCTTTGACCAGCTCTCGCCCGAGGCTCAGCTGGACGCCATTGACACACTCGCCGACTGCGGCATCACGCGCATCCTGACGCATGGTGGTGCTGCCGGAACGCCGATCGAGGACAACCTGGAGCACCTGTCGCGTCTTGTCGAGTATGCGGGCGACCGCCTGACCATCCTTCCCGGCGGCGGCATTTCTACGGCCAACCGCGATACCGTGGCGGCGGCATTGAGCGTCTCCGAGCTCCATGGCACCAAGATCGTGCCGCTGGAGGCGTAACCCGTGGCGCTGGTATTTGACGTTCAGCAGGCGAACGGTAAGCCCGACGACAACCGGCGCCCTGGCACCGCGTGCCCCTTTTGCGATACCGAGGAACTTGCCGATATCATCCAGCGCGATGGTGACTGCATCTGGCTCGAGAATAAGTTTAAGACCTTGCGGGCCACCCGTCAGACCGTATTGATCGAGTCTGCCAACCACGACGCCGACCTGGCGACCTATGAACCGGATGAGCTGCATCATGTGATGCGGTTTGCCCTGGGCTGTTGGCAGCAGATGCTCGATTCCCAACAGTACCGCAGTGTGCTCATGTACAAGAACAAAGGCCCGCTTTCGGGCGGCAGCCTCGTCCATCCACACATGCAGATTGTGGGCTTGGAGCAGGAAGACGGCTATGCTTCGCTGACTTCCGCCAATTTCGAAGGCATCAATGTTTGGCAACAGGGGAGAATCTCGGTCAATATCTCAACCGAACCGATCATGGGGTTCTTTGAGATCAACGTTTCAGCCCCGCAGGGAATCGCCGCCAGCGATGACGCACGAGACCAAGCCGAGGCGGATCTCTTTGCCGATGCGATCCAGGTAACTCTGCGCTATATCCTAAACGGGCACCACGGTGGTCGCGCAGAGTCGTACAACTTGTTCTTCTATCACCTGGGCGGTCGGACCATTGCCAAGGCGCTGCCGCGTTGGGTGGTTTCGCCCTACTTTGTCGGCTATCGTTTGGCCCAAGTCAATGCCGAGACGACGCTCGATATCGATGCTGAGCGTCTGCGTGCGCATCTGGAAACGCTCGTATAGCAAGACTAACACCCACGTAATGCGGACAGCCTAGCGCGCCATGGCGTCGCGGCCAGCCTCGACCCGCTTGCGCTGGGCGGCGCGCTCCTCGCCGGTCAGGCGCTCAAAGAGGTGTCCGATAATTGAGGCCAACACCTGCTGAAACAGTGTGCCGCACATGACGGGGAATACCACTTCGCCGGGAAAATACTGCGTGGCGATGACGGCGCCCGAAGAGATATTGCGCATGCCGCAGGTAAAGCACATGGTGGTCGTCTCGCTATACGGCAGGTGCAACGCGCGGGCGACCAGAATGCCGACGACAAAGCCGCTGATGGCGAAGGTCAAAATAAAGAGGGCGACTTCCAGGCGCACCGCATTCATGTGCAGCACGTACTCGCTCATGGCGGTGGAGTTGGAGGCGATGACACCCATCATCATGAACTTGCAGGCGGGCGAAAGCGCGGGGGAGAGTTTCTCGTGTCCCCATCCGCGCGTGAACTCGTTGACCACGATGCCGAGCACGGCGGGGATGGCGATCATAAAGGCCATGTTCTGCATCATGCCCGGAACATCGATTGCAACGGTGGCACCCAGCAGGAGCTTAAGCGTGAGCGGAATCGTGACGGGCGAGATGACCGAGGACGTCAGGATGATGGTGAGCGCGAGCGGGCCGTTGCCGCCGAACATGCTAATCCACATAAAGGCGGTGACTGCCACGGGTACGCTGTACTCGAGCACGATGCCGCAGACAAGGTTTGGGTTGGAGCCAAAGAACAACGATCCTGCGGCATAGGCTGCAAGGGGGATGAGTGCCGCCGAGACGAGCAATGCCGCAATCAGATGCAGCGGACGGCGGAACACCTCAGTAACCTGATGGAAAGTGTTGCTGAGCGCGCCTTGGAATGTCATAAAGGCAAACAGGGCGGGAACGATGGGCTTGAGCACGCCAATCTGTTGGGGAAAGAGCACGCCGAGCGCCACACAAATCGGAACGATGACCTGCATATGCCCCGCGAGAAACTTGCCCAGTCCAACCCATTGCTTCATATGCGCTTGTGACTCCCTTTGCTCGTGAATCCGTTTTGAATGGATATGCTAGACGCTCGCATGCGTCCGTGCGTCAGAAACGCTCGAATATTTCGGGGCTATTACCGCTTTGAGCTGTTCCCAAGCCCCTGACCTGTTGTCGAACGTTCGAACACGTTGGCACCGCAACCTCTCGGCAACCATAACGCTCTTATTCCCCTGATAACCTAGTGTTTTCGATGGATGGGGGCTGCAAGTTTTCAATGATGCGAAACAGGGGGTTCCATGTTTAACCCCCGCGCATTGTTGGAAACTTCCAGCCCCCAGCTGTCGATAACGCGGCTCTGGTTCGGCAACTTACTGAAGTTTTTCAAATTACTCCTTGCAAGGAGCTAGGTAAGGGTCTAGTATCTTAATCAAGGCAAGGGTCTAGTAGAAAGTCTAGCCAAGATTTGAAAGGATGATTCATAATGGCAACCACTTTGAAGTACATGAAGATGGCTCGCGGCTGCAAGGAGCTTTTCGAGCGCGTTGATGCCGAATATCGCAAGGAGTTTCCCAGTGTTGGGAACTCTCGCGTAACTAACAGCGTTTTATTCGGATACGCCTACGATAAAATCGCTGGTCTTATTCATGTTATTAATTGGGCGGAAGTCTCCCGCTCGTGGGCTTTCTCTCCTGATTCGAGCTGCCCTGACGTTCGGTTTACGTCCTCGCTTTCCCTGCCGACTTCCCTCTATCCTCGGGCTACTTGGGACGCGCTGGAAGAGTTCCGCGCTTATTGCAAGGAGATATTTTCGGGTATCCGTCGTAATGTTTACCTCCCGTTCTGTGTTCGGCTCATTCTCGCCGCTTTCATTTTGAGCGTTAAGGGCGAGTTGCCCTTTATGGTTGCCGATGATGGTGAGCAAGACGAGGGTGCGCCCGCCGCTTTCGACCCCAGCATCTTTGAGGACGTGCCCGCGTGCATGGTTCCCTCGGAATCGGAGCGAATCGAGCTACATGCTGCACTTTTTCCCAACGGCACCAATGCCGATAGCGAGATGTTTTAAATGCTTTTTCGCCATGACCCCGCCCCGCTCGCGCATGTTCTAGATGATTTCGAGGGCGATTCTACCGAGCGGCTTACGGGCTTCACGGCTCCCGCCGTGGCAGACCCCGACCCCGACGATGTGCTCCTGTATATATACGCTTTTGCGGTACGCCGCCGTCCTCCCAAGAACTGCGACCCCGCTTTGCTTCTTTCCTATGATGGAAAGCCCCATAGCCCTCTATTCTGGGTAAAGGCGGGCAACCGCTGGCATGTCGCGCGGCTGGAAACAGACCGCAAACGCCTGTTATCCCGTGCGGGTCGCTGTGTGCGGGTGGAGCGTGATAGGGACGGGTTCAAGTTTTTTGTCCGCGTCTACCATTTGCGCAGATGGGTTTCGCTCCTGCCCTTGGCGTTTTGCGTTTTGCTGCTGGCGCTCTCGCTCACGCTTTGCGGCTCGGGGCGCTCGGGGATCGCTTTTTTTGAAGGTCAAAGCAGGACTTCGTCCGAGCGCACTAAGCCAATTCAGCAAACAGATTTCGCGTCCTACACGGCTACGCCCGACACGGTGACGTGGCGGGCGGGAGAGACACGACAGGATATATCCCTTTCCTTGCCTGCTAATTGTTCAGTGGAAGGTAAAGAAGAAACGGGTAATCCCGTTTGTTCGACTGTTGCCATAGCCTGCGACCTCGACTCGAATGGGAAGTTTGATGATTCCGAAATTGTTTGGTCTGCGACCGACCCTGATTCGGGTTCACCTCTCTACATCAGACCGGGCTTCGGAATCAATCATATCGACCTTTCAAAGCCCCTCGCCGCAGGTGAGTACCGCGCGAGAACTATCTGGCGAAGCGTGCTCTTGGATTCTCCGTCTACGTCTGCGGGGTCTGCGTCCTTTGACTGGTTGCTAAAGGTCGAATAGCGTTCGTTGAATCCGTCTCATCCCAATGCCCGAGACGTTTTCATATACAAGCCCCGCCCCGTGCGGGGGAAACTTCTCTGAAGGGAGAAAAACATGTTGGTAAAGAAATCTATCATGGCTGCTACAGCCGCCCTTGCGGTAGCCGCCGCCCTCGGGACGCCGCTGGGAGCCTTTGCCGAAGCCGCGCCCATCACGGGTGAGCCTGCGAATGAGGTGCAGTCTGCTACCTCTGCCGACGATACGCTGAAGGAGAAGGCGAGCGCAAACGTCGCTACCCTTATTGACACCACGGGCGGTACTTGGTCTGATGGTAAGACCACACATCCTAACGGCACCTATGTGGTGACTGTCCCCACGCGAGTCGGCTATAAAAACGTCAACGTCGGCAAGGTTGACCTTACCGCCACTTATGACGTGAATGTTAAGGGCGTTATCGGCACGGGCGATAACATCACCTGCACCGTCTCATACAACAAGGTCATGAACGGCGCTCTGCGTGGTGCCGACGGCGGTTTGCTCGGCGGTGTCGGACCCTACGATTCGGTTGACGGCGGCAAGCTGAACGCCGAGCTTACCCAGGGAAAAACCGTCTGGAGCGGCGAAGAGGTATCAAAGCTCGCCGATGATGGCAATACCGTTGTCGGTACCTCTGGCACCGACAGCCTGCACTTCACAGGCTCCGTCCGCTCCGCTACCCAGTTCGCGGACTCCCTCAATTACTCCTTCAGTACGGGCTACGCCAATATCGGGGCTGCACTGAACAAGGTTCCCAGCACCCCCAGCGACAATCATTAACTAACCTCTAACGAAAGGTCTATTTATTATGGCTAATACTTACCCCTCCGATGTGTCGGGCGCAAAGTGGTACCTCGCCGAGAACAAATTATCGTATCCGTATGTTGACGGAGAGCGCGGGGCTACCGCCAACGGCATTAAGTACAGCGTCGTTGATGCTAAAAATGCTTATTGCCCCATTACCGTGACTATTGAGGGTTCGACTTCCCTGCTATTTGACACCGAGAACGGCGCGGAGATTCCCGATATGTGCGAAGTCCAGTTTAGCGGGCTTGTCGTGCGTCCGTACGTCTCCAGCGCCACGAAGCGAATTGCTTACAGCGCGAAAGCCACTGGTATTCGTCTCGTGAATCAGTCGCGAGTCAAGGAATAGCGGCTCCCTAGTCGCTGCCGATTCCAGCTACCGCCCTGCGTCCCAAAACGCCAATCCCGAGACGCGGGGCGGCTTTCTTTCATACACAACCGAACCGTTTACGATTAAGGAGCCGACATGGCATTTATTTTAGACCAAGTAAAGAGAATAATCGCCTCTCTCCGTTTTGGCGCTGATTCGTGGCAGGACTTCCGCGACCGTCACCCCGCCATAGCCCGCGACCTCGGCGCTTTCGTCCTCGTTCTCCTGCTCGCCGCTGTCATTTGGGCGCTCTCGGCTGCTTCGGGCAACCCCAGCCCGTTCGGATACTAGGGGTGCGTTATGCCCAAGCCCCTGCGCGTGTTCTTCGTCTCGGTGGCGGTGCTGTACGCCCTCGTCCTAGGCTGGCTCGTTTTCGAGACTGCCCGTATCGCCGCCGCCGTCCCCCCAGCCCTGCCGCCCTTCGAGTGCTGCACCCCGTACCTTCGGGGTAGCGCCGCCGTCCCGCTCAACGCCAAGGAGTTCGATAGGTTCGACCTTCCAGACGGCTCGGCGCTCTCCCTGCGTCTGGTGCCGTCCGATGGTGCCGCCCCCGCCCTGCTCTTTGCCGTCCTGACCTCGCCCGATGCCGCCACGCTCACCGTCAACGCCGCTTCGGTCGGCTCCCGTCCCGTTCTGGGGTCATTCGCGGGTCACGGTGCCGAGGTCGGCTATGACGGCTCTACCGCCGTCCTCTGGACTTGCTTCGAGGTTGCGCCGCCCCTGCATGACGGCTCGCCGCTCTCCGTCACCGTTACCGCCGTCAACTCTGATGGCTCCCGTTCCGTTTTCTCTCGTAAGGGGGTTCTCTCCCATGCTCTCTGATTCCCTGCGTTCCCTGCCCGCTTTCGATCATTTCCGAAAGCGGTTCGATGCCCGCGATACCGAGCTGCTGCGCAAGGGCGTTGACGTTTCCCTGACCTCGCCCGCGCCCTCGGGTTCGTTCAAGGTCGTTTTCGTCCTCTTCTCGGCTGGGCTGTCCTTCGTGTTCGGCTTCAACCTGCTCATGCTCTGCGAGCGCTCGCTTTTCACCCTGCCGTTGCTGCTCCCCGCTGTGGCGCTGCTGGCGCTCTCGCTCTGGCTCGTCCTGTATGTGGCGCTGTTCGGCTCCCGCTTCGTGCCCTGCGGCTCGACCGTCCGCAACCTCGAACGGTTCCTCTATGCGAACAAGCTCTACGTCTCGCATGAGGACACGTTGTCGAACGGCACCAAGCGCGAGCGTATAGATTCCTCGCTCCGTCTCTGCGTCCTCGTGAGCGGCAATATGCTGACTGTCCGAGCCTTTGACGATGGAAACGGCTATACCTCCAAGCTCTCCAAACTTGAGGACATGGGGCTTTGCTCCGTGATAGGTCGCCCGCTCGATTCCAAGTCGGCTGGCGTTGGCGCTACCGATTACGTTTTCCGTCTGCGCGATGATGTGCGCTTGCAGGCTGTTCCCCGCCTGCTGTCCTCCGAGCCTACGGGTCGGCTCGATGCGATACCGCTCACTGGCGAGCTGTCGTGGAACTTCTTCCGCCTGCCCCATATGCTCATAGCTGGCGGCACTGGTGGCGGCAAGTCAACATTTATCTACTACCTGATAGCCGAGTTCTTACGGCTCGGAAACTCCCGTGGGTTCGCGGGTGAGGTGTATATCTGCGACCCGAAGAACGCCGAGCTGGCTTCGCTCTCGCGTGTCATAGGCTCCGACCGCGTTGGCGTATCGCCCGCCCAGATTGCCAAGGTGGTTCGGCTCTGTAGGGAAGAGATGGACAGGCGATATAAATACATGGACGACCCAGAGCGTTTCCGTTTCGGTGCCAACGCCTTTACCTACGGGCTTAACCCCGTGTTCCTGATATTTGACGAGGTGGCGGCGTTCAAGGCTGCGGCTGACAAAAAGACGTTCACCGAGGTGTGGGACAACCTGACCCAGCTTGTTCTGAAAGCCCGCGCCGCCAACGTGTTCGTTATCCTCGCCATGCAGCAGCCCCGCGCCGATACCATATCGACCGACATACGCGACAACTTGGGCGCTCGCGTGTCCCTGGGTTCGCTCTCGGACGAGGGCTACCGTATGACCTTCGGCGGCTCTTTCGACTTCCTGCCCATCGAGGAACGCGGCACTGGTTACATCATGCTTGAGGGCTGGGACGCTCCAAGGCCTTTCAAAGCCCCGTTCGCGGACTACTCGAAGGTCGACTACCTGAAAGAGCTGAAACGGCTTTATATCGCCGCTCAACGCCGTAACGGGGTATCTGCGGACAACGCCGAGAAGGAAGAAAGTGTCGAAAGCGTGTCGGATTAGGAAGTAAATCCCCTGCCGCTGGGCGAACGCTCGGGGCGGGAAAGGGGGCGGCGGGCGCGGAGCGCCCAGCCGAGCGGAGCGACCCCCCGCCCCGAGCGGGCGCACGGCGGCATACTTGATTTAATTTATAGGTCATCATCTTTCCGCGGAAGTTCGCCCTATTTGGGCGGTTCCCGCTGGTTGGAACCAGTTTTCCGCGGATGTGCCGAAGGTGGTATGTACCAGTGCAGCTAGAATGGTGCAAGACCATCGAGACACCCACGACGATTGAGGTTTGGGAGTATTCCGCGCCCGCTGGGCGCATGTATCCCGAGAACCGCCGCGATGATGATTCGGAAGATGAAAGCGAACGCGGGCGCAAGCCCGATGCGGCAGCTTACTACGATGCCGCGAGACGGCGGCAAAGGCACTACATCGCCGTCCGTTGGGAGATAGCACGCCTTATTGATTGCAACTTCGATGATGCTACGAAGTTCCTCACGCTCACGTTCGCCGATAACGTAACCGATATTAAATACTGCAACCGCGAGTTCTCCAAGTTCGTTAGGCGTTTGAACAGGCGCGTCTATAAGTCCGATGTTATGCAGGTGCGCTATCTTGCGGTATGGGAAGCCCAGAAACGCGGCGCTATCCACTACCACGTGGTTCTGTTCAGGTTCCCGTATATCAGGGCTAAAGACCTGCGTGAGATATGGGGTCACGGTTTCGTCAAGATAAACCGGGTCGACGTCGACCAACGCCAAAACGTCGGGCGCTATATCTCCAAGTATTTCAGCAAGGACGTTGACGAGGGTTCCTACAAGCAGAAGAAGTTCTTCCGCTCGCAGAACTTGATACAGCCCATAGAGGAACGCTTCACGAGTCTTGGGCGGCTCTCTTTCGAGGGTTTCGATGTGTCTTATACGAAAGAGTATGACCAGCAGGTGCCGAACTTCGGCGATGCGGGCGGCTACGCCCCTCGCACGGTTCGCTACACCAAGATTTGCAAGGAGTTAGGTAAGGAGTGTGTTGGCAATGGCAACATGTGTGATGGTCGATAAGACCGATTTGATAGCGCTGGGTTTCAGCGCGTCTAAGTCTGCTGACATTATCAGGGCTGCTAAAGCTCTCATGGTTTCCAAGGGTTTCGGGTTCTACGGCTCCCGCAAGGTCGGGCGCGTCCCCGCGTCCGCTGTTGCCGAGATAATCGGCGTTGACCCCGTGGGGGCGCACGATGCCGAAAGTCAGTAATGTCTACCGCGACAAACGTAACGGCTCGTGGTATTTCGTGGCTAACCTCGGCACCGATGCCGAGGGTAAGCGCGTGCGACACTGGGGGCGCGGCTACAAGACCCAGAAGGACGCGAAAGCCGCCTACGATGCGTACATGGCTGATTTCTCCAAGACCGCCGTACGCGGCAACTCCACCATGTCATTCGGTGAGTTCTACCGCTCCTATTGGGAGCCTGACTATAGGGGGCGCGTCCGTGAAAGCACTTTCTATGCCCGCTGCTCGATAGCCCGAAAGCATTTCGGCGCTTTCGATCGCCTGCGGCTGCGGGATATTACCCCGCCGATGGTGAAGCGGTGGCAGAACGGGCTTTTGGAGGGTCACGCGCCCTCCTACGCGCGTCTCGTGTTCGGTCACTTTGCTATGGTTCTCGATATGGCGGTGCAGTTGGGGCTTTTGCAGCGCAACCCCGCGCGGCAGGTCGGCAATATCCCGAAACGGCACCGTGAGGTCGATTTCTGGACGCGGGACGATTTCGAGCGTGTAATTGCTACCTTCGACACGTCCGAGTATTACGGGCTTTATGGCTTCACGTGCCTTTGGCTGCTCTACATGACGGGGCTTCGGTTGGGTGAAGCCCAAGCCCTGAAATGGTCTGCTGTTGACTTTGGCTCGGGTGTCCTGTCGGTGGACTGCTCGATGTATTACCGTAATGTTCGCGAATGGAAACTAACGCCCCCCAAGACCAAGGCGGGCAGGCGTGCGATAGCCCTCGATGCGCTCACGCTTGAATATCTCGAACGCTGGCGCGGCGTGCAGCGCCGTAACGTTGTGACGGACTTTGTCCTTAGCTGGAACGGTGACCCGTTCGCTAGGGATACCATTGGGCGTATCATCGACCGCCATGCGCCTATGGCTGGCGTTCATCGGATACGCCCCCACGGTCTGCGGCACAGCCATGTTGCCCTGCTCATCGCCCTTGGGGTGAATGTCTTGTCTATTGCTAACCGTCTCGGACACCGTGACGTGAGCTTGACCCTTAATGTATATGGACACCTGATGCATGATGCTCGCCGCGAGGTTGCCCTCCGTCTCGATGACGCGTTCTCTGCGCCCTCGGGCGGGCAACCGATTTGCAACCTTTCCAGCCCGAGCGACCCGCCCGAACCCGCGCGAAACGGCACCGATAGCGCCTAGAATTGCTGGTCTGTCGTTATCGAACCCTGATTCCTTATTTCGGGGCTATTACCGCCCTCGTTTATCGAAACCGCGGCGTGCTGGACGTTGTACGTCCGTGCCGCACGGTATAATTAATCCGTTCAACAGATCTGCCTGCCGAAGCGGGCATACACAGAGGACTCATCGCTATGAACCGTGAGAGGTATCGCGGCGACCTGCCCCTATCGGGGGTGGGCGCCTATGTCATCGCTTAAGACGACGCATCGCTGGGCGGTCGCTCGGCAAAACCCCGAGCTCGAAAAGGAGCTTTCGGCTGGCCTGGGCATACCCGGGCTGGTGGCGCGCATTATGGTTGCGCACGGCATTGCATCCATCGAGGAAGGCCAGCTGTTTTTGACGCCTTCGCTCGATCGCGACTGGGCCGACCCACTCATTATTCCGGGCATGGCGGTCGTTGCCGACCGCGTCGAGCGCGCTATTCGCAACCACGAGCACATCGCGGTCTTTGGCGATTTTGACGTTGACGGCATTACGTCGACCTGCCTGTTGACCGAGGCACTGCGCACGTTTGGCGCCGATGTCACGCCGTTTATTCCGCATCGCTTTGACGAGGGCTACGGTCTTTCGCGCGCGGCGCTCGACCGCGTTAACGAGCTCGCTCGCCCCCAGCTGATCGTGACCGTCGATAACGGTATTGCCGCCAAGGAAGAGGTTTCCTATCTGGAGAGCCTGGGGATCGATTTGGTGGTCACGGACCATCACGAGCCCTCCGACCAGGTGCCGCAGGGTGTGCCCCTGACCGACCCCAAGCTCGAGGACGAGGGCCCCTCGCGCGAGCTTGCCGGTGCTGGTGTGGCGCTCAAGCTGGTGCAAGTCCTGGGTGAGCGCCTGGGCAAGCCGTCGTATTGGCGTTCGCTAATCGAGGTCGCGGCGCTGGGCACCGTGTCCGACATGATGCCGCTCACGCCCGAGAACCGCGCGCTGGTTGCCGAGGGCATCCAGCAGATGCGCGTAACCGCTCGTCCCGGCTATATCGCGCTTGCCGCGCTCGCCAAGGCGGACCTTTCGAGCATTACGGCGGATGGCCTATCGTTCTCGCTCATTCCCCGCTTAAACGCTGCCGGTCGCATGGCCGATCCCAAGCTGGCGCTCGACCTGCTGCTTGCCCGCGATCCCATCGAAGCAAGCGCACTGGCGGCTGAGCTCGAGGAAATCAACCGCCAGCGCCGTGAGATCGAGGCGGAGCTCACGCGCGATGCCATGGCAAAGGTCGAGAAGACCTATGACGGCGGACGCGCAATCGTCGTGGGTGGCGAGGGCTGGCACGAGGGCGTCAAGGGCATCGTGGCAAGCCGTCTGACCAACCGCTATCACGTGCCGGCGCTGCTGTTCTCGATCGAGGACGGTATCGCGCGCGGCTCTGGTCGCTCGGTGGGCAAAGTCAACCTGTTCGACGCCGTCGAGCGCTGTTCCGATCTGCTGATTCGTCGCGGCGGACATGCCGGTGCGGTGGGTGTGACCATCGAGGCATCCAAGCTCGATGAGTTCCGCCGCCGCCTTTCCGCCGTGCTATCGGAGCTTCCCGCCGAGGACTTTGAAGACACCGACGAGGTCGCCGCCACCGTCGACCTTTCCGAGCTGAATATCGAGACCATCGAGCAGATCTCCCGCCTTGAGCCGTTTGGCCAGGGCAACAAGGTGCCGCTGCTGGCTGCCGAGGGCGTGACGATGTGCGACCGCGCCGTGGTGGGCAAAACCGGCGAGCACATGCGCTTTGTGGCGACCGATGGCGCCGCGAGTGTGCCGGCCATTATGTTCCGCGTGCCGCAAATCGATAAGCTCATTAACTGCGATAGCGCTGTCGACTTGGTGTTCGAGGCCGTTGCCGAGCATTGGCAGGGGCGTGTGAAGCCCAAGCTCATGATCAAGGATGTTCTGGTCCGCGATACCACGCTGCCCAGCGTCGACGATCCGGCATGCGAGCTTCGTCGTGGCGTGCAGCCGGCGGATTCCGGCCTGCGCCTGGAGTCGCGTAAGCGCGAGACGCTCGCCCAGCTTTCCTATACCGAGCTCACGCGCTCGCTTATCCATAGCCTTATCGGATCGAACCAGCCGCACCGCGCGCAGGCTGAGGCGCTCGATGCCTTGGCCGACCACCAGAGCGTCTTGGCCGTTATGGGAACGGGCCGCGGCAAGTCTCTCATCTTCCATGTACATGCTGCGCGCGAGGCTGTCCTTCGCGGACGTGCGAGTATCTTTGTCTATCCGCTGCGCGCGCTTGTTGCCGACCAGGCCTATCACCTCTCGTCGACGATGGCAGCGCTTGGCATTGGCGTTGGCGTGCTGACCGGCGAGACCGTGGAGGCCGCACGCGATGACGTGTTCGCCGGCCTAGCTTCGGGCCGCACCGGTATCGTGCTCACGACGCCCGAGTTCCTATCTATCCACCGTGACCGCTTCGCGCGTTCGGGCCGCATCGGCTTTGTCGTTATCGATGAGGCGCACCACGCCGGCCTTGCCAAGGGCGGCGACCGCAGCGCCTATCTCGACATGTCTGATATCCTCAAAGCCCTGGGCGACCCGGTTGTTATGGCTGCGACGGCCACCGCGACGGCTCCGGTCGTGGCCGAGCTTGCCCGCATGCTGCCGATTACTCGCACGGTGGTCGACGAGACGGTGCGCGAGAACCTGCAGCTCGAGGACGACCGCGACCTTGCGAGCCGCGAGAACCGTTTGGTGTCGATCGTGGCGACGGGGGAGAAGACCGTCATTTACGTCAACTCGCGCGACCAGTCCGTGGCGATTGCTAAGACGCTGCGCAGGCGGGTACCCGATTGCGCGACCCGCATCGCGTTCTATAACGCGGGGCTTGCGCGCTCCGATCGCCGCCGCGTGGAGGAAGCATTCCGAGACGGAAGCCTCAGCTGCATCGTTTCAACTTCGGCTTTCGGTGAGGGCGTCAACCTGCCCGATATCCGCCATGTCGTGCTCTACCACATGCCGTTTGGCGCCATTGAGTTCAACCAGATGAGCGGGCGTGCCGGTCGTGACGGACAGCCCGCCGTGATCCACCTGCTCTATTCGTCGCGCGACGCCCGCATCAACGGGCGCCTGCTCGACTGCTACGCACCCGAGCGCGACGAACTCGTCACACTCTATCGCGCGCTGCAGACCATGTGGCGCTCCAACCGCGGTAAGACCGGGGATGATTCATTCTGCGCAAGCGATATCGACATCGCGCAGATGTGCCTTGCCATCGATGCTCGCACGCCGGTTGACGAGCGCTCGGTGGAAAGTGGTCTGGGAATCTTCGAAGAGCTTGGTTTCTGCCGCGTTTCGGGGTTTGACGACACGCGTCGCATCGCGATGGCCGAAAACCCCGGCCGCGTGCAATTGAGCAGGTCAATCCGCTATTTGGAGGGTCTGCGCTCGCGCATGGAGTTCTCGGCTTTCCGGAGTTGGGCGCTCGATTCGTGCGCTTCTGATATGCTAGCCAAAGTTAACCGCCCGATCGTACCGCGGGCCTAGGGGAAGGGGACCTCGATGGATGCCGCAGCCCGTACCGCCCATGATTCCACCCTCCAGCCGTTCTCGGAGATGGAGCACTATAAGCATGCCGATGAGCTGCCGCCCGAGATTATGGCGGACAGCTACGACAAGCTGGAGCGCCTGTGCCTCAAATATATGAATGAGGACGACTTTTCCAAGGTGGAGCAGGCCTACTGCTTTGCCGCCGAGAAGCACTGCAACCAAAAGCGCCGCTCGGGCGAGATGTACATCAACCATCCCGTCGAGGTGGCCATCATTTTGGCCGACCTCAAGATGGACTGCGACGTGGTGTGCGCCGCGCTGCTGCACGATACCGTCGAGGATACCGAAACCTCACTCGCCGATGTCTCCGGCCTGTTTGGCGATACGGTGGCCGAGCTTGTCGATGGCGTGACCAAGCTCACCAACATCGAAGTCGATAGCATGGACGAGAAGCAGGCGCTCACGCTGCGCAAGATGTTCCTCGCCATGTCCAAGGACATCCGCGTTATCATCGTCAAACTTGCCGACCGCCTGCATAACATGCGTACGCTGGCGGCCCTGCGCGAGGATCGTCGCCTGTTTAAGGCGCGCGAGACCATGGACGTGTATGCGCCCCTAGCCGATCGTCTGGGTATGAGTTCCATTAAGTGGGAGCTCGAGGACCTGTCCTTCTTCTATCTGGAGCCCGACGCCTACCAGCGCATCGCGCGCATGGTGGCGGAGTCGCGCGAGGTTCGCGAGCGCTATCTGGCCGAGACCATCAAGACGCTCACCGACGAGCTCAACCGTATTGGTCTTGAGGGCTTCCAGATCAACGGTCGTTCCAAGCACTATTGGTCCATCTACCAAAAGATGAAGCGCAAGGGCAAGGAGTTCTCCGAGATCTACGACCTGGTGGCGCTGCGCGTCATTACCCATTCGGTGCGCGATTGCTACTCCACGCTCGGCGCGGTGCATACGCTGTGGCACCCCATGCCCGGCCGCTTTAAAGACTATATCGCCATGCCCAAGGTCAATAACTACCAGTCGCTCCATACGACGGTTATCGGCCCCACGGCCCGTCCGCTCGAGATTCAGATTCGAACCTACGAGATGCACGAGCAGGCCGAGTACGGCATCGCCGCCCACTGGCTGTATAAAAAGTCGGGCGGATCGTCTGCCTCCAAGACCAACGATGCCCAGCGCCTGGACGACCAGATCAACTGGCTCAAGCACTCGCTCGATTGGGCCGCCTCCGACGAGATCACCGATGCCAAGGAGTACCTGCATTCGCTGAAGGTCGACCTGTTCGACCAGGAGATCTTTGTCTTTACGCCCAAGGGCGAGGTCATGGCACTCCGTGCCGGCTCCACCCCGCTCGACTTTGCCTACGCTGTCCACACCGAGGTCGGCAACCACTGCGTGGGCGCCAAGATCAACGGTGCCGTGGCCCCGCTCACGCACGAGATCAAGACGGGCGACCGCGTCGAGATCCTGACCAACAAGAGCTCCAAACCATCGCGCGACTGGCTCAAGATCGTCAAGACGCCTTCGGCCAAGTCCAAGATCCGTCGCTACTTTGCCGCCGCGACCAAGGACGACGACGCTGCCGCCGGTCGCGATATGCTGGCCAAGGACCTGCGCAAGCGCGGATACGGCATTTCCACGCCGCGCTCGACGCGTGCGCTCAACGCTGTGGCGGAGCAGCTGAACTACAAGCAGCTCGAGGACCTGTTTGCGGCCGTCGGTGCCGGCAAGGTCGCCCCGCGTGCCGTGGGCAACAAGGTCGAGCAAATCTTGGATCCCAAGCCCGAGGAGCAGCTCACCAAGGCCGAGGCCATCGCCGAGGTCGTGAAACAGCCTGCCCGCGGCTCCAACCGCAAGCCGCAAAAGCGCGGCAAGAGCGCGAGCAACGGCATCATCGTCAAGGGCGAGAGCAACAGCGGCCTGCTGGTGCGTCTGGCGCACTGCTGCAATCCCGTGACGGGCGACGATATCGTTGGCTTCATCACACGTGGTCGCGGCGTTTCGGTGCACCGTGCCAACTGTCCCAACGTCAAGGGTCTTATGGAGCATCCCGAGCGCATGATCGACGTGGAGTGGGACGGCGCCGCCGACACCCTCTTCCAGGTCGAGATCGTGGTCGAGTGCCTGGACCGTATGGGCCTGCTCAAGGACGTCACCATCGCCATCGGCGATGCGGGCGGCAACATCCTTTCGGCTGCCACGTCGACCAACCGCGAGGGCATCGCAACCTTGCGCTTCATGGTCGAGATTTCGGACGCGAGTGGCCTGGATCCGCTGTTGTCCTCTATCAGCAGCGTCGACTCGGTCTACGACGCCCGCCGCCTCATGCCCGGCGAGGGCGGAGCGCAACTCAAGCGTCGCGTGTAGACGCGCCGCGCTCGCAGCATTATAGATAGTGGTTACGTTCGAGGCATCGTTTGGTGCCTCGACGTATTTAGAAGGAAAGTGTGCATATGGACGATACGACTTTGGACCTGACGCCCCGAGGCGCGGCTTCGATTGAGACGCTCGTCAACGGCCCGATTCAGACCAACAGTTACGCCGTGATGTCGAATGACGAGTGCTTAATTGTCGATCCGGCGTGGGAGGGCGAGCGTCTTGTGGAGCATATTCGCACCGAACATCCTGGGGTACGCGTGCTCGGCGCTGTCTGCACGCACGGTCATGCCGACCATGTTGGTGGGGTTGCCGGGGTGCGAACTGCCGTTGGCGACGGCGCACTATATGAGTTGTGCGCTAAGGACGTGATGGTACCTCGCGCAAATATCGAGGAGCAGCGTGGCATGTGGGGCATCGAGACACCCGATCCGGGTGAGCCGACGCGCCTGCTCGCCGAGGGCGATACGATTGAGGTGGGCGACATCTGCCTACAGGTAATCGAGACCCCAGGGCATACGCCGGGCGGGATCGTCTTGTTTGCTGCCACCGAGCAGGGGAACATTGCCTTTGTGGGCGACACGCTATTCCCGGGCAGCCACGGCCGCACCGATCTTGCCGGTGGCGACGAGGCAGCGATTCTGCGCTCGCTCTCCAAGCTTGCCAAGGTTCTTCCGCCCGATACCGTTTGTCTGACGGGTCATGGCGATTCGACCACCGTCGCGCGTGAACTCATGCAGAATCCGTTCATGCAGATGTAGCTTAGAGGCCGTCTTTCGAATCACGAAGACCGCTCAATCGTCAAGTAATTTTCCCCAACGGGTCGATTCTGTGGGGCAAACGGTCAAAATTTGTCCAATCGAATGATATTCGTGAACAAACGAACGTTTATGCTGCGGTGTGCCGTGGTAAAATCACAGGCGTTATCGGAGCAACCTTACAGGAGGTTTCTTTTATGCTCGTCAACGCAGCAGACATGCTCAAGAAGGCCGAGGCCGGCAAGTACGCTCTCGGTGCCTTCAACACCAACAACCTCGAGTGGACCCTGGCTATTCTCCAGGCCGCCGAGGAGGCCAAGTCTCCGCTGATCCTTCAGTGCACCGCCGGTGCCGCTAAGTGGATGGGCGGTTTCAAGGTCTGCGCCGACATGGTCAAGGCTGCCGTCGAGGCCACGGGCGTTACCGTTCCCGTCGCCCTTCACCTCGATCACGGTTCTTACGAGGACTGCTTCAAGTGCATCGAGGCCGGCTTCACGTCCATCATGTATGACGGCTCTCACGAGGAGACCTTCCAGCTTAACCTCGACCGCACCAAGGAGCTCGTTGAGCTTGCCCACTCCAAGGGCATGTCCATCGAGGCCGAGGTCGGCGGCATCGGCGGCACCGAGGACGGCGTGACCTCCAGCGGCGAGCTCGCTGATCCTGCTGAGTGCAAGCAGATCGCTGACCTGGGTGTCGACTTCCTCGCCTGCGGCATCGGCAACATCCACGGCGTGTACCCCGCCGACTGGGCTGGTCTTTCCTTCGAGCGTCTGGGCGAGATCAAGGCCCAGACCGGCGACCTGCCCCTCGTCCTGCACGGTGGCACCGGCATCCCCGAGGATCAGATCAAGAAGGCCATCTCCCTGGGCATCTCCAAGATCAACGTCAACACCGACCTGCAGCTCGTCTTCGCCAAGGGCGTCCGCGAGTACATCGAGGCTGGCAAGGATCAGCAGGGCAAGGGCTTTGACCCCCGCAAGCTCCTCAAGCCTGGTCGCGACAACATCGTCGCCCGCACCAAGGAGCTCATGGAGGAGTTTGGCTCCGTCAACAAGGCGTAAGTAGCGGTTTAACTTCCCGCCGGAGGCCCCGTTTCCCCTACGCTGTTTCCCTCGCGCTCACCTGGCTTCGCCAGAAGTCGCGCGACGGAATCAGCTCCGGGGAAACGGGGCCTCCTTCGTTAACTCGCTACAGGGTTACTGGGCTGAATTAAGATGGCTACTGGCTTTGCCAGAAGTCGCGCCAAGGAAGCAGTTCCGGGGGACGGGGCTTCCTTCGTTTAACGCCGCAGGGTTACGAGGCTGAATTATTTATTTGACTACCGTTCAGCGGTGTTGATGGCTCCCTTGTTGGGGCTTTCTTTTTATCTCGCTACAATGGGCTTCAAGCGTTCTAGTGACTTGGAGTTTTGGTATGGCTGTTATTAATGTACTGCCTTCGGATGGGAAGGTTATTGACGAGGGACCTGTTGGGTGCTCTGTTGATGTTTGCTGCGATGATTTTCGTCATCTCGATATTGGATTGCCGCCCGAGATTCTTCGTCTCAAGGATGCTGGATATTTGACGCGTGCGGTTGCGGCTTGTGATCGGCTCTTGGAGCAGAATCCTGAGCCTTCGTTGGCTGCTTGTGTTCGTGCCGAGCGGTATCGCATGCTCGAGACGCCGCTTCATTTTTCGGTGTCGCGCGATCAAGCCATTGCGATGATTCGCGAGGAGTGGTCTGAGTTTACCGAGGAGCAGTTTGACGATCTGATCGACCGTAAGCGTATTGACTGGCGCTTTATCGATGGCGAGCTGTTTGTTCTCGATAACTTCCTCGATTCGCTTCGCGTGTATCCCAAGGAGGTTCCGGGCTTGCGTCCCGATCCTACGGACGGCATAGCGCTGCGCAACCAGATGCTCAAGGAGATGGAGTCGCAAAACGGGTTGACTCGCGTCATCACGCTTAAGGCGTCCGTATCTGTCCCTGGGGCTTTGGAGGGGGAGACCGTTCGCGCGTGGCTTCCCGTTGCCACCGCCTGCCGTCAGCAGTCTCAAGTTGAGATTCTCGACATCACGCCGGAGGGTGTCATTGCTCCCGAAGACGTCTCGGCTCGTACTGCCTCGTGGGCATCTTCGACTGAGCGTTCGTTCTCGGTGACCTATCGCTATCGCATCGATGCCGCCTATTGCAATGTCTATGGTGGTGTGTTTCCGTCGCATCCGCGCATGGACACGCCGCTGCCCGAGGACACTTCCGAGGACCGTCCGCACATTGCGTTTACGCCGTACCTCCAGCAGTTGACGGCCCGGGTTATTGACGGGCTCGAGGATCCGCTCGATCGCGCCCGTGCCATCTATGATTACCTGACGCAGCATATCGACTATCGCTATCAGCCGCCGTATCTGCTTTTGGGATCTATTGCCGACGACTGTGCGCATTCGCTCCGCGGCGATTGCGGTGTTATGGCACTCACGTTTATCACCATGTGTCGCATCGCCGGCGTGCCCGCCCGTTGGCAGAGCGGCCTGTATGTTGCACCCGATTCGGTCGGGCCGCACGATTGGGCAGAGTTCTATACGCCGCAGACCGGTTGGCTCAACGCCGACGTATCGTTTGGCTCTTCGGCGCGCAGGATGGGGGAGGAGTGGCGTCGCCATCACTACTTTGGCAACCTCGATCCATGGCGTATGGTGGCAAACAATCGGTTCCAGGCGGAGTTTGAGCCTGTCTTCGATGGTATGCGCGAGGATCCCTATGATAATCAGATGGGCGAGGTTTCGGTCGACGGGCGCGGGTGCCGCCAGCGCGAGATGCTCCGTTCGGTCGAACTCATCGAAATGCTCGAAGTTCCATTTTCGGACTAATCGATAGCAAGCTGTGATAAACTAACTCACGCATTACGTGCCCGAGTGGCGGAATTGGCAGACGCAGTGGACTCAAAATCCACCGTTGGCAACAACGTGCGAGTTCGAGTCTCGCCTCGGGCACCATACATGCAAGCGAGCGTTCAAGGGGGTCAAGGCCCCCTTTTTCGTGCCGAACTCGCGTGAGCGCGCGGAGCGTTAAGCAAACAGGCCCGTGGCCTGTTTGTAGCGGAGCGTGGCGAGGGCGCCATGCGCCCGAAGCCCGGGGCTTCGCGAAGCGAAGGCCCTTCGAGTCTCGCCTCGGGCACCATACATGCAAGCGAGCGTTCAAGGGGGTCAAGACCTCCTTTTTCGTGTACGTAATGTGATAACGCTTCGAACGTGTTATTATCCTCAAGGCGTTGTTCCCGCAATGCCCTAAAGAGGAACCCGAGGGTTCCCACCTTTTGGCGCCAATGAGCAGCTGACTGGTCATACAACTTAGATTCCCTTCCTCATAGTGAGGATGTCTATGTGTACGACCTGGTTGCTGAGAAGCGCCGGGTTATTTTTTTATGAATGGAGGTAGGGAAAATAGCTAAGTCTGATGACACCCGCATCAACGACGAGATCACTGCATCTTCGTGCCGTTTGATTGGCGTCGATGGCTCTCAGCTCGGCCTGTTCGCCATCCGCGATGCCCAGCGCGTCGCTGACGATCAGGGTCTCGACCTGGTCGAGATCGCTCCCAACGCGGAGCCGCCGGTCTGCAAGGTCATGGACTACGGTAAGTTCAAGTACCAGCAGGCCATGAAGGCCAAGGCTGCTCGTAAGAACCAGTCCAAGGTCGAGGTCAAGGAAATGAAGTTCCGACCCAAGATCGACGTTGGCGACTACGAGACCAAGAAGGGCCACGTTCTGCGTTTCCTCAAGAAGGGCGCACGCGTTAAGATCACCATCATGTTCCGCGGCCGTGAGATGGCTCACCCGGAGCAGGGTCTTAACGTTCTCGAGCGTCTCGCCGAGGATCTCAAGCCTTACGCTACGGTCGAGTCCAAGCCTAAGATGGAAGGCCGTAACATGCTTATGCTGCTCGCCCCGATTAAGGGCGCCTTCGATGAGGATAAAGCGGCAAGCGATACCAAGTAACTAGTGTTCTGTAACCGATTAAGGAGTATTTCATGCCTAAGATGAAGTCCCACAGCGGCACCAAGAAGCGTTTCCGCAAGACTGGTACCGGCAAGCTTATGCGCGCCAAGGCTTTCAAGAGCCACATCCTGAGCAAGAAGTCCACCAAGCGTAAGCGTGGCTTCCGTCAGGAGACCGAGATCGCCGCTGCCGACCGCAAGGTCATCAAGTCGCGTCTCGCCTAAGTTCGCGTTCCCGTTTTTCGTTTTACCGTCTAGGAGTTGATAGAACATGGCACGTATTAAGCGCGCTGTTGCCGCCAAGAAGAAGCGCCGTACCGTTATGCACCGTGCGAAGGGTTACTACGGTGCCGCTTCGCGTACTTACAAGCATGCTAAAGAGCAGGTCCAGCACTCCCTGCAGTATCAGTATCGTGATCGCCGCAACAAGAAGCGCGAGATCCGCTCTCTCTGGATCACCCGTATCAACGCTGCTGCTCGCCTGAACGACATCTCTTACTCTCAGTTCATGCACGGCCTGAAGGTTGCCGGCATCGAGCTCGACCGCAAGGTTCTGGCTCAGATGGCTTACGAGGACATCGAGTCCTTCAACGAGCTGGCCACCATCGCCAAGAAGGCCCTCGAGGCCTAAAAGATTCTCTTGAATCGCTAGGGGAGTGTCGCACTGTGTGCGGCGCTCCCTCTTTTTATCTGAGCCGCTGGTTTACATAGCCAAAAGCACGGGTAGATAGACATTTACAGATGACCGATCTTTATATATCTCTAAACCGAAGGGTCATCATCTGATGCATGCGGAAAAACCGCATCAGTCTTTCTATTGATAGTAGAAAGCGATATTTTGTGTAGGACTTGTGAAGAGTGGAATTGACGTCCCACAGCGCCCCTCCGGTCTGGCAATATATCTCCTTGCCGCGCGGCCCGGTCGGACCGGA
>CABUNB010000026.1 GCA_902492755.1 uncultured Collinsella sp.
AGGAAAGCACTTAATGTGCTTTCCGTCTTGCGCAGGACTGTAGAGCAGCAAACTTAACCCCCGCCCTCAGCCCCGGAGACCCTCCCGGAGGGACCCAAAAAATTTTTTCAAAAAAGTTGTTGCGCGCCGGACAGACTTCTGTGTATACTAATCCCCGCAGCGCACGCGAGCGGAAACAAACGCGAACGTCTGCCTGGGGAGTTAGCTCAGTTTGGTTAGAGCGCCGGCCTGTCACGTCGGAGGTCGCGGGTTCGAGCCCCGTACTTCCCGCCAACGCAATTAAAACCACGTCTTCGGACGTGGTTTTTTGCGTTTGATAGGACCTTGATCCCATCGGCTCCTTTCGCCCAAAACCAAAGCCTTCCAATTCCCGGACAAGCTCCGCTTGAGACATGGTTCAAACAAGGAATTTGTTGCGCAACGCCTGCTCAATGAAGTAGGGGCAGGTTATACTGAATTGCACTGTGGGCCGTTTTTGATGCAAGAGGCTTCAAACACGGCATTCAGTGGGCACCCATTTTGCAATTTGGGCGTCCATACGGTCATTGGTGTCTCGACGTAAGCTCGGCCCCGGAGCTCGTTCGAGCTGTTCCTATTCTTTGAAAGGGGAAAAATGGACATATCGAGGAAGACTGATTACGCCCTTCGCATGCTCGCGATGCTTGCCGAGGACCCGGAGCGTCTGCTTTCTGTTCGCACCGCCGCCGAAGAGGTCAATGTCCCGTATTCGTTTGCCCGTTCGATCCAGCATGGTTTGGTTCAGGCCGGTATTGTGGAGAGCCTGCGTGGCGTCCATGGCGGCATGCGTCTTAAGGTCAGCCCCGACGATGTCACCATCCGCCAGGTCGTTGAGGCCGTTCAGGGCCCCATCGTCATGAACGATTGCACCGCGCCCGATGGCGACTGTGCGCGCATGGGTACGTGCTGCTATCATTCCCTGTGGGCCGGAGCTCAAGCGCTGATGCGCGACTACCTCGATTCCGTTTCGCTGGGCGATATCGTCGCTCACCGCCAGTTCCCGGCCGTCGATTCCAAGTTCGCCGACCGCGATGCGTTTCCCGAGTACGCCACCTGTGCGTGCGCTTGCCGGGGGGAATAGCGCCGCATAAGGAGCATAGCCATGATTCAGGACCCCTTTCGTTCGATGATTCGTTCGGAAGGGGTCCTGCGTTATCGCGACCTTCCGTGGCGCCGCACGCGCGACCCGTACACTATTTGGCTTTCCGAGGTTATGCTGCAGCAAACGCAGGTGCCGCGTGTGGAGACGCGTATGCCCGCGTGGCTCGACCGCTTTCCGACCGTACAGGCGCTCGCTCAGGCCGCTCCTTCCGACGTTTTGGATGCCTGGCAGGGGATGGGCTACAACCGGCGTGCTCTGGCGCTTCACAGAGCCGCTCAGTGCATTATGGAAGATTGGGATGGGGAGTTTCCACGTGAGACGCGCGACCTGGTCGCCCTGCCCGGTATTGGCCCGGCGACAGCGCAGGGCATCCGGTCGTTTGCGTTCGATCTTCCGGGCGTGTATCTGGAGACCAACGTGCGCACGGTCTTTCTGCATCATTTTTTTCCCGATGTGCCGGCCGTTCCCGATCGCGAGCTGGTGCCGCTGATCCAAGCCGCCTGTCCGGCGGCTCCCGGTGCGACGGCGGACGAGATCGCGCCCTTTGCCGCGCCTCAAGACGATGCCGACACGCCGCGCGCGTGGTATTACGCGCTGCTGGATTACGGCGCGTATCTTAAAAAGACGCTGCCAAATCCGTCCAGGCGGTCGGCGGGCTATAGTCGTCAGTCCAAGTTTGAGGGCTCGCGCCGCCAAAAGCGCGCCCACATTGTGCGCATGCTGCTGGCGGCGCGCGATGGGCAGCCGGCGGGCATTACGGTTGATGAAGCTGTTGCAGACGTTAACGAGATGGAGGCGGCAGCCGGCAGAGAGTCGGTCGAGCGCGAGCTGGTCGCAAGTATTCTTGCCGATCTGGAGCGCGAGGGCTTTTGCCGCTCCGAGGGCGATCGTTGGCTGAGTGTGTAGCCCGCTCAAATCTGAAGAACAGGATTGTAAGGTTTAGATTTTCGACATGAGGGCATCCTAAAGACAAGGCCGCCCGAAGCCTACGGGCGGCATGTGTTGAAGGGAAGTACACCTATGGATTTTGAGAACTCCCAAACCAAGAAGAACCTCGAGACCGCTTTTGCCGGTGAGTCCCAGGCGCACACCAAGTATCGCTACTACGCATCTAAGGCCAAAAAGGACGGCTACGTTCAGATTTCGAATATCTTTGCCGAGACCGCAGGTAACGAGTCCGAGCACGCCAAGCTGTGGTTTAAGTATCTGCACGACGGCGCCGTTCCCGACACCCTGGACAACTTGCGTGATGCCGCTGCGGGCGAGAACTACGAGTGGACCACGATGTACGACGAGTTTGCCAAGACCGCCGAGGAGGAGGGCTTTGCCGAGATTGCCGCAAAGTTCCGCGGCGTCGGTGCTGTCGAGAAGGCTCACGAGGAGCGCTACAACAAGCTTGTCGAGCGCATTGAGTCGGGCGAGGTGTTTGAGCGCGAGGGCGTGAAGGTATGGAAGTGCCTGAACTGCGGGCACCTGCATGTGGGTGCCGAAGCGCCCGAGGTGTGCCCGGTGTGCAACCACCCGAAGGCGTACTTTGAGGAGCAGGTGGTGAACTACTAGCGCCGATACGAACGTGGACTGCGGAGCGCAGGGCGGGAGGCCGGATTGCCTTCCCCTCTCGCTCACGGCTCCGTAGGGTCGCGCGAGGCAAAGGTATTTCCCCGCCCTGCGCTCCGGCGTTGGGTCGTCGCGTGCTCGCTACAGAAAAGCTGATTATAAGTTTGCGTGCCGTCCCTTTTGGGGCGGCACGTCTTGTATGGGGTGGACAGTTAGTTCAGATACGTATTTTTCCAATCACTCTGCGGTCGGCTTTTTGGCAGTTGGAGGCCTATCGAGCCCCTTTGGGCTGCCTGAAGGGCCTGGTTTTAGGTCTTACTTGCCCGTTGTGTGGACTCAATCGCGCCGAACGTAGCATCTTAGGGCATATGGAGGGGGTCTGAATTATACGTATTTGAACTAACTGTCCAGGGTGCTTCGCCCAAGGCCGTGCCGCCTTGTTTTTTCGCACCTCATTCGGGGCGCCGCGCCTTGTTTGAGGTTCCGGTCTCCACATTTTTCGTCAAGCTTTTGGTTAGATTTTGGTCAGTTGGCGTAAGGGCGGAAGGCCAAAAGATTGCTGGCGAGAAAAGCTCATAGAAAGTGCTGGTAGGGGAGTCGTTGAGCTTTTCGACAGCTTTTGCCAACAAGAAACTTTGCGGCTATTGCTACGGATTGCGTTGCCGTGGCCTTAGCGGTGCGGGATGCTGGGCGTAAGCGTCGAATGCTCCGATTGAGGAGGCCAGCATGGACCTGTTTCTTGAGACCCCGCAGCAACAAGCCGAGCGCATGTTGCGCCAACAGCAACGGCTTATGGAGATGCAGATGCAAGGAGTAGCCGCCCAGCCCCCTGCGCAACATGCCACGCCCGCGGTTTCGCCTGCGGGCGGACCGGCGCCAGAGAACTATTCCGTACAACAAGATTCGTATGCGCAGGAGCTTGCGTTCGACAAACGCCGCACGCGTCACCGCCGCGTGGGCCAGCGCCTGCGCACATTAGCGATGATCGTGCTCATTCCGTTAGGACTTGCGGCGATTTTCCTGGTCTCGTATGCCCTCACCTGCATCCTCAACGGCGCCTCTCCCAATGAAGTGCTCCAACATCTGTCAGCCCTCGGCCAGCGCCTAGGCGATGTCATAACAACCATCCGCGCCGGCTGGGAGAGTTAGCGTTTGTCACATTAGGACTTCTAGGATGTAGGGATTATCGCCACGAGTAGAATTCTTGCATCCTGTAGGTCCTGCCGTGCTACTGAATAGTATTATTGAAGATAAATAATCATAGGATTTGCTATGTATAAGCAGGATTTAGAGCAGACTCTTTTGGGCATTGACGAAGAGGCGGAGCTGGAAATAGGTCCAAGAGACGATAGACCGAGCGTTGTATTGGTGGGAGGATGCGCCTTCATGCTAAACGATGTGACGAATCGGTCGGTTACACATGACATTGATGTGTTTGAGGCAGACAGGTGTCTCCGCGAGATCATAGCTCGATACCCCGAGGTGAATGGTATGGCAGTGGCATATTGCAACCAGATGCCATTCAATTACGAAGATCGCCTGATCCCATTGGAGATTGGGGCGCATTTTATCAGGTACTTTACGCCATCTTTGGAGGATCTGGCGGTGATGAAGCTTTATGCCTATCGTCCGAACGACATCGTTGACCTCCATAGTCGAGCATTTATCGATCGACTTGATTGGGATCTGCTCGAGCGGCTTATATTCGATGAAGGAGAGGCGTTGGCCTCGTCGCCTTCGGAGCGGAGCTATCAAGAGATGGTCTGCGCATACAGGCAATACAAAAAGGAGGTGTTCGGTTGAATCTGACCTTTGAGGGATTCTTAAAAGGCTATTGCCGAGAGCTGTCCGGACAGCAGTCACTAAGTTTTAGAAAACTGGTTGAGCGGGCGACGACAGTTGCGCCGCGCGTGGCGGAGCCTCTGTTTTTGCTCGCTTTGGCGCAAGGAAAAGCCGAATACGTTCTGGGTTTATCCGAGGGCTCGTGGATGGAAGAGGATTACCGTGGCGTTTTGTCCTTGTACAGTCAAGCGGGTAATATGGCGTCTCTATGCGCCAAAAGTGAGCTCCCTAATCGTTATGCCAACGTTTGGCGTGCGTATAGAGGGGTGAAAGAAAAGCCAGCGGCCAACAGAAGGGTGAACGCCCTGATGAGAAAGAGAACACTGAAAGCATTGGAGGAATCGGGTGTAACGCGCTATGGCCTCTGCCGTGCTCTGCACTTGAATAAAGGAAACGTATACGCATACTTGGCCGGCAATGACTCAAAAGTGAGCAGGGAGACGGCGCGCCGCATTATGAAATATGCGGAGGAGAGAAGCGCACAAGAAGGGGCCGGGCGCCCGGTGCGTGTGGCGGGGTAAGATTGATCGCGGTTTTGATTGATACTCGATTGGGTTTGTTGGGCGGAGTCTATGTCTGCTATTGATATTGCGCTTGTTGTGATTGCCTTGGTGTCGGTGGGAGTTGCTTTGGTTTGCGCCCTGCAGCTTAAAGGCCTTCGAGCCGAGTTGCGAGAGCGTGGCGGCAACGACGCGGAGACGCTCGCGGCGCTCGAGCAGGCCAACAGCACGCTCGATGCCCTCAACGTCGCGCTGGCAGAAACCCGCCGCACGGCAAACGCCATAGAGCAGCAGCAGACGACCGACGCCGCCGTGGAGCAGCAACGCTACTTGACCGTTGCGCGCGCGTTCTCACAGGCCGGCGACCGTATGGATGACCTGCGCCGTGAGACGGCCCAACAGCTTTGCGCCAACCGCGAGGGTATCGAGCACCGCCTGGACAAGGTGCGCGAGACGGTCGATGCCCAGCTGGGCGCCATCCGCAAGGACAACAACGTGCAGCTCGATCAGATGCGCGCGACGGTGGACGAGAAGCTTTCCCGTACGCTCAATGATCGTCTGTCCGCATCGTTTAAGCAGGTGAGCGATCAGCTCGAGGCCGTGTACAAGGGCCTGGGCGACATGCAGTCCATCGCCACCGGCGTGGGCGACCTTAAGCGCGTGCTGGGCAATGTGAAGGCGCGCGGCATTTTGGGCGAGGTGCAGCTGGGCGCGATCCTGGCGGACATCCTTACGCCCGACCAGTATCTGGAAAACGTTGCCACCAAGCCTGGCGCCTCGGAGCGTGTTGAGTTTGCCGTCAAGCTGCCGGTAGACGAGGGCGATCCCGTGCTGCTGCCGATTGACTCCAAATTCCCGGGCGACGCGTACGAGCATCTGCTCGACGCCCAGGAGTCGGGCGACGCGGAGGCCGTCGCCGCTGCGCGCAAGACGCTCGATGCGATGGTCAAACGCGAGGCAAAGGACATCTGCGAGAAGTACCTGAGCGTGCCCGCGACGACCAACTTTGGCATTCTGTTCGTGCCGTTTGAGGGCCTGTACGCCGAGGTCGTCAGTCGCCCCGGGCTTATCGAGACCCTGGGCCGCGACTATCACGTCAACGTTGCCGGCCCCAGCACCATGGCGGCCATCCTCAACAGCCTGCAGATGAGCTACCAGACGTTTAGGCTGCAAAAGCGCACCGATGACGTGCTGCGCGTGCTTTCCGCCGTCAAGGCCGAGCTGCCGCGCTATCAGGCGGCGCTGCGTCGCGCCCAACAGCAGATCGAGACCGCGGGAAAGACGGTCGAGGGCATCATCACCACGCGCACCAACGTCATGGAGCGCAAGCTCAAGGACATCGACGCCCTGGAGGATGCCGACGAGGCCGACGCGATCTTGGGACTCACGTCTGCAGGCCTGTCCGCAGACCAAGAAGACAAGGACTAGCCGTGCCTGACGGCGGGGCGTCTGCGCAAGCGCGGAGCGCGGGCGCTTTTCGTGTCGTACGTGCCTGAAGCGCGCTTTAGTGTGCAACAATGGCGGTTCGCCCTATCAGACGCGAAAGGAAGCCTATGTCTCAGAAAAGCACCAGTCCGCTCAAACGCTCCACCGTGCGCCGCACGTTGCAGCGTTTTTGGGATGTCACGCGCACGCAGCCGCTGATCGTCTTTCTCTCGGTATTCTCGTCGGCGGGCTATATCTTTTTGCTTACGTTTGCCAACACCTACGTGATGGCGCTTATCGTCGACCGCGTCCAGGCCGGCCCCGTGGCAGGCGACCAGGTGTTTGAGGTCTTTAGCCCCTATATTCTGGCGCTCGTGCTCGTTAACCTGGTAGGCCAGATCCTCTCCAAGCTGCAGGATTACACCGTCTACAAGCTCGAGATTGCGGGCAACTATCACCTGGCGCGCTTGTGCTTCGACACGCTCTCCAACCAATCCATGACATTCCACACCAGCCGATTTGGCGGATCGCTTGTGAGCCAGACGAGCCGTTTTATGAGCGGCTACACGGGTCTGGTGGACGTGACGGTGTATTCGCTCATCCCCACTATCACCTCGGTTGTCTGCACGGTGGCGGCGCTCGCTCCGGTGGTGCCTGCATTTACCGTGATCCTGGTGGGCATCATGGTCGTCTACATCGCGTTTGTCTGGCTTATGTACAAACGCATCATGCCGCTTTCGGCCGCGACGTCCGCCGCGCAGAACAAGCTGTCGGGCGTGCTGTCCGACGCGGTCACGAACATCCTGGCCGTCAAGACCTGCGGGCGCGAGGACTTTGAGCGCGATCTATTCGATACCGCCGACCGTGCCGCGCGCGATGCCGAAACGGTATCGATGCACGCCATGATGCAACGCAACTTTACGACCTCGGGCCTTATCGTCATTACCATGGCCGTGGTGAGTGTGTTCGCCGCGGGTGGCAACGCGTGGTTTGGCATTTCGGCCGGCGCTCTCGTCATGATCTTTACCTACACGTACAACCTCACTATGCGTCTGAACTACGTGAGCTCCATGATGCAACGCATCAACCGCGCGCTGGGCGACGCCGCCGAGATGACGCGCGTGCTGGACGAGCCGCGTCTGGTGGCAGACGACGCGAATGCCCCCGAGCTCAAGGTGCGCGAGGGCGCGATTGATTTTGAGCACTTGAGCTTTGCATACCGTGACGCCGCGTCGGGCGAGAACGTGTTCGACGACCTGACGCTCCATGTGGCGGCGGGCCAGCGCGTGGGCCTGGTGGGCAAATCGGGCTCGGGCAAGACGACACTCACCAAGCTGTTGCTTCGCCTGGACGACGTGCAGGGCGGCCGCGTGCTCGTGGACGGCCAGGACGTCTCGCGCTGCACGCAGCAGAGCCTGCGCCGCCAGGTTGCCTACGTGCCGCAGGAGGCGCTGCTGTTCCACCGCTCCATTCGCGAGAATATCGCCTACGGCCGCCCCGACGCCACCGACGAGCAGATTCGCGAGGCGGCTCGCTTGGCTAATGCGACCGAGTTTATCGACCGCCTGCCCCGTGGCTTTGACACCATGGTGGGCGAGCGCGGCGTTAAGCTTTCGGGCGGCCAACGCCAGCGCGTGGCCATTGCCCGCGCCATCCTCACCGACGCGCCGATTCTGGTGCTCGACGAGGCAACGTCTGCCTTGGACAGTGAGTCCGAGGCGCTGGTGCAGGAAGCACTCGAGAACCTGATGCGCGGCCGCACCTCCATTGTGGTGGCGCACCGCCTGTCCACCGTGGCAGCGCTCGATCGCATCGTGGTGCTGGCGGACGGCGAGATTGTCGAGGACGGCACGCATGCGCAGCTCGTCGA
Source organism: uncultured Collinsella sp. (assembly GCA_902492755.1). GTDB lineage: Bacteria > Actinomycetota > Coriobacteriia > Coriobacteriales > Coriobacteriaceae > Collinsella. The sequence continues at coordinate 8,315 of CABUNB010000026.1, forward strand.
GGCGGGCGGCGAATATGCAAGCCTGTGGAGCCGCCAGACCGGCGCATTTTTGGAGGCTTAAGGTCCCCGTACGTGGGACAATCGTTTTAGTGAAGTTATGTTTCTGCCGATCCGAGGAGTCGTTATGCCACGCGAGACCAATGCCGCCAAACGCGAGCGCGCCGTTGAGGTGTGCGAGCGCCTTAACCGTCGCTATGGCCCGGTCGAGTGCTTTTTGGACCACGAGAATCCCTTTAGGCTACTTATCTCGGTACTGCTCTCGGCTCAGACGACCGACGCGCAGGTCAATAAGGTAACGCCCCAACTATTTGCCCAGTGGCCCACGTCCGAGGCCATGGCCGGGGCAAGTGTGACCGACGTGGCCGAGACCATCAAGTCACTCGGCTTTTATAAAAGCAAGGCCAGGCACGCCGTGGAGGCCGCGCAGATGATCGTTGCCGATTACGGCGGCGAGGTACCGGCCGACATGAAGGAGCTCGTCAAGCTGCCGGGTGTGGGGCGTAAAACGGCGAACATCGTGCTCAACGTGGGGTTTGGCATTGTCGAGGGCATCGCGGTCGATACGCACGTCAACCGCATCGCGCACCGCCTGATGCTGAGCCCCAAGACGCATGCCAAAGAGCCGCTCAAGACCGAGCAAGATCTGCTCAAGATTCTGCCGCACGAGTATTGGGGATCGGTCAACCACCAGTGGATCACCTTTGGCCGCGAGATCTGCGATGCCCGCAAACCCAAGTGCGATGAGTGCCCGCTGGCAGACCTTTGCCCCAGCGTGCGTGTGATGGGGTAGGGGCCCGGCGCATTTTGTCGGCACCCGAGGACGGCGACTAATGTTGCGCAGCACATGTGGGTCGCGAGGGCTCAATATGATGGCGACAGATGCCGTTTGTTGTGAGGGGATGCCCGAATATGTCTTGCACCAAGTGTGGCTCCGAGATGCCCGACGGAACCGATTTATGCACGAACTGCGGGGCGCGCATGGGCGCCACTTCTCCGGCGGCCGCGCCCGCCGAGCCCGCGCCGATGCCGGCGGTAGGAATGCCTCCCGTGCAGAAGAGGTCGCATAAGCGAGCGGTGATTATCGGCATATGTGTAGCGGGCGTGCTGGTGGCCGGTGGCGCTGCGCTGGCGCTGACCGGCGTGTTGGGACCGCTTGGGCAGGGTGGCTCATCGCAGATTACGGTGCTTGGGCCCGACGAGGGTTCGGCCGAGCATAAGGACAAGGGAAGCGCCAAGGAGAAGCCTGCCGCCGACGGGGATGAGGCGGATGAGCCTGAGCAGACCGGCAGCAGCGTAAAAGTCGACCTCAATGACCAGGCAACCTATGCCGCCGCGAATCTGTTCCTGTCGAACTTTACGGAGGAGCACTTCGATCGGGACTGGTATCAGACGGGCGGCTTCGATTCGACTGACGGCCTTTCTGATGACGAGAAATACAAGCTGGTTAAGTTTATCTGGTGCCATTTTATTGACAACGCGCCGTATCGAATCGAGAAAGGCGACTATGACAACGGTAATAGCCAGCGTGTGGCGACTGATGTGATCAATAGGGAACTCAACCGCTTGACGGGTCTGACGCTTTCCGATGCCGATATGACTTATGACAGAACGCCGGAGGGGCAGGCGATTCCTGATTCGGCCGAAGCGCATGACGGGTACTTGTATCTGAAGCAGGAATACGGCCAGGGAAATTACAACCCATCGTGTGCCATCGTTACGGGCGCGACTGACCTTGGCGACAACATCTACGAGCTCACCTATGAGGTTTACAGTGCTGGCGGTGCGTTACTTCCTTCCGACATCCCCGAGAGCACCTACGGCCTGCCAAAGGACCAGTTCATCGCCGCAATTCAAGCGGATGCATCCAGGGGCCGTACCGAAACTTGCACGGTCCGCGTCGCACAGGGTGACGGCGCCCCGACCTTCACACTGCTTAAAATGGGCGTCTACGATTAGACTCGGCGTATAGCTCACTCTGATAACGCCAGGCGACTCGTCCGTCTGGCGTTTTTGTTGCGGGGCTGGGCATGCGCTTGAGCTGGAGTATTTGTCGCCTCCTGCCGCCTCATGCAAAAATGTGTTGCTAATTTAGAAGCCTATTCAAGCGCGCCGAAGTCGTGCGTGCTGGCGTAGCATGAGCAAAAAATCAAGCAATGGAGGGTAACGTGGCAACATTGAAGACGCGAGAGCTCGAAGATTATTTTGAACGCATCGTACGCACGCGCGAAGGTGACCTACCTGGTCGTCGCAAAGGCGACGAATACTTGTCTCAAACCCATGCGCTCTACCATGGTGATCCTGCGCCCTGGGCTCTGACGCCAAAGATATTCGATAAGGATATGACGGCGCTTCTTAAGGAGGCGGCCGAGCGCATGTACGGCATTATGGACAAGGTGACGCGGGCGTTTTGTTCCGATGCCTCCGTGCGTGCGTGGTTTCGCATGGATCCGGCTTTTGCTGACCTGTGCGCTATGGATGCCGGCTATGATTGCCAGATTCCTCTTGCGCGTGTCGATATCTTTCTTGACGAAGATGCCGGTTCGTATACGTTTTGCGAGCTCAATACCGACGGCAGTGCCGGAATGGTAGTGACCGATGCGGTCTGTCAGGCAGTGCGAATGACGTCTTCCTTTGAGGAGTTTGCATCCGACCACCCCGGCTTTCGGCAGTACGATTTGTGCGGTAGCTGGATAGGCGCATTGTTTGAGACCTATGCAGAGTGGAAGCTGGCCCATCCTCGCCGCACCGAGGATAGTGCACGATCGGACGACGGGGCCCGCGTTGACGAGGGGCTCTATGCACCGCAATCAAAGATATATCCCGCTTCGGTGGCAATCGTCGACTATTCGGAAAGCATCGACTTGGAAGATGCGGCTCATTTTGTCGACCTTATGAGGCGACGGGGTGTGGTGGCGCGCTTTGCGGATGTGCGCGACCTGCGGATTGGCGAAGACGAGAGCGGTGCTAGGCGGCTGTGCGATGCCGCCGGTCCTATTGATTGCGTTTGGCGGCGCGCGGTGACCGGCGAGCTGTGGGATAAGCCGTGCGACGGACGCTCGGCCTTAATTGAGGCTGCCCAAGAAGGGCTCGCATGCGTCGTCGGCGGATTTAGAACGTGGCCGTGTGCGACTAAGACCGTATTTGCATTTCTGTGGTCTCGGGCCGGTCAGTCCTTGTTGAGCCCGGAGGAGCAATCGTTTGTACGGGAGCATGTGCCCTATACCGAGATTTTGGACGAAAGCGCCCAGTTGTCGAGATTTGCCGAAAAGGATCGATGGATTGTCAAGCCGTGCGGCGGCTACAACGCGGTTGGCGTTGTTGCCGGCTTGGATGCCACGGAACGGGAATGGTCCCAGGTGCTTGCTCGTGCTGCGGCCGCTGGGGCGATTGTGCAGGAGTATGCTCAGCAGTATCAGACTCCCTGCTTGCGCGGAACGCTGGTCGATGGGCCGCATCGAGGAGAGGCGCCCAAAGGACTTGTGGATGATCTTGGTTTTGCGCCCGCTTCTAATATGGAAGGCCTGTACCTGTATCGCGGCCGTTTTGCGGGCGTGTACACACGCGTCGGCTTTGCCAACACCATAGGTGAGTGGACGAGTCGCTTGAACGTCGCAAGCTTTTTTGAGGAATAGCCGTTTCTTGGGACACCTTCCGTGGTTGCGGCGTTCGACGTGACGGGGAGATTTTGGCGAAGCCGATGAGCCCGGTTCTATCTGGCGTTTTTGTTGCGGGGCTGGGCGTACGCCTGAGCTGGAGTCCTCTTCATGCGCTACCATGACAGACAACGAATTTGACGAACGACCCGCTGAGCTTGCCTCGGCGGGCTTTTGGCGTTGCAATGCCGGAGGAACAGCATGCTCATTCACCGTATAGCCGCGCAGCTCTACACTGCCGAGGCCTTGCAGACTGTCGAGGCCGGACTCGATGCCGGCGAGGATGTGACGCTGGCCGTGTCGCAGTCGGGTCGCACGCTTATGGCTGCCGCCCAGTTTGCGCGTCGTCCGCGCCCCACGGTCTACATCGTGAGTGGCGAGGATGCAGCCGATCGCGCCGCACGCAGTCTGGCCGCCTATGTGGGCCTAGCGCACGTGTGCCGCTTCCCCGAGCGCAAGGACTATCCGTGGCGCGAGCAGGCGCCCGACGATGCCGTGGTGGCACAGCGCTGCGAGGCCCTGGGACGCATCGTGCGCGGCGACAACTGCATTATGGTTGCCTCGGCCCGCGCGCTGCTGCGCTGCGTGCCGCCGGTCGAGAGCCGCTACTGGGAGTCGACAACCTTTGCGGTGGGCGAGGAGATTCCTTTTGACGAGGTGCCGCAGCGCCTGGTGGGCATGGGCTACACCAATGCCGGCGCCGCCGACGCGCCCGGTCTGTTCCGCGTACACGGCGACACCGTCGAGGTGTTCCCTGCACAGGAAAAGGCGCCCGTGCGCATTGAGTTTTTCGGCGACGAGATCGACCGTATCCGCCGCATGGTGAGTTCCACGGGCCAGACCATCGGCAACGAGGACAGCATCGAGATCTTCCCCTGTCGCGAGCTCGCACTCACCGACGACGCCGTCCACAACATGCATGTGGCGCTCTATCGTGCCAGCCAGGACGACAGCAAACTGGCGGCGCTGCTCGAGATGGTGGATGCGCGCATCGTCACGCCCGAGCTCGATCGCTTTTTGCCGGTGATGTACGGCCAGACCGTAAGCCCGTTGGCACACGTGAGCGGCAAGGCGCTCGTGGTTCTATCCGAGCCACGCTCGCTGTTCGACGATTGCCTGCGTGCCTACGAGGATATCGAGGCCCGTGCCGGCGAGGCGGGGATTGACCGCCTGGACGGTCTGTACGTGCGCGCTCAACAGCTCGATTTTGGTGCCCAGCAGCGCTTGAACTACGTAAGCCTCATCCGTGCCGGCGGTGCGGTGACGGCCGAGCTCAAGATTGAGCAGCCGGCCATTGCAGGCTCGGACAACCGTTTTATGACGCGCATCCAGGAAGTCGTGGGCAAGCGCTACGCCTGCGTGTTTGCCATTCCCGATCGCGGTGCGCGCGAGTCGATGGAGCTCACCTTTGGCGACGAGGGCATTACCTTTGAGGAGTCGCTGACGGCCGCGCCCGAAAATGCCGGCGTCATTGGCGAGCGCGTACGCGTGGCAGCGGCAGATTCTGCCGACCGTGCCGCACGCCAGGAGGCCCACGCTTCCATTCGCGAGCGTAAGGCCGACGCACTCAACGCCCGCTCGCTCGAGGCGGGTGCGGCCCAGGCAGCCGCCGGTGCCGCCGTGCCCACCATCTCGCGCGGACGCGTGACCTTTGTCGATGCCGCCCTGCCGCAGGGCGTGGTGGTGCCCGATGCGAACCTGGCCGTGTTCTCGATTGCCGACCTCAACGCCCGCATGGACGCCAACCGCGCGCGCAGCCGCCGCAAGGTGGACATTACGCAGATTACCTTCCCGTTTAAGCCGGGCGACTACGTGGTGCACGCCACCCACGGCATCGCGCTCTTTAGCGAGATCGCGCGCCAGGAAGTGGGCGGCAAGGAGCGCGACTACTTTTTGCTGGAATACGCCGACGGCGACAAGCTCTACGTGCCGCTCGAGCAGGTCGACCGCATCACGCGCTACGTCGGTCCCGACGGCGACAAGCCGCGCCTGACCAGGCTCAACACCGCCGACTGGACGCGCGCTACCAACAAGGCGCGCAAGAATGCCAAAAAGCTGGCGTTTGACCTGGTCGACCTGTATACGCGCCGCTCGTCGATCGCGGGCATCGCCTGTCCGCCCGATACGCCCGAACAGATCGAGATGGAGCAGAGCTTTCCCTACGACGAGACGCGCGACCAGCTGGAGGCCATCGCCGACATCAAGGCCGACATGGAGGCGCCCAAGCCCATGGACCGTCTGCTGTGCGGCGACGTGGGCTTTGGCAAAACCGAGGTCGCCCTGCGCGCGGCGTTTAAGTGCGTGGACTCCGGTCGCCAGGTCATGGTGCTCTGCCCCACGACCATTCTGGCCCAGCAGCACTACGAGACGTTCTTTGAGCGCTTTGCCCCGTTTGGCCTGGAGGTCGAGGTGCTCAGCCGCTTCCGCACCCCGGCGCAGCAAAAGCGCGCACTCAAGGCGTTTGCCGAGGGCACGATCGATGTGCTCATCGGCACGCACCGCCTGCTTTCGGCCGATGTGAACCCCAAGAACCTGGGCCTGGTGATCATTGACGAGGAGCAGCGCTTTGGCGTGCAGCACAAGGAGCAGCTCAAGAACCTGCGCGAGCAGATTGACGTGCTCACGCTTTCGGCCACGCCCATCCCGCGTACCATGCAGATGGCCACGAGCGGCGTGCGCGATATGAGCCTGATTACCACGCCGCCGACTGGGCGCCGCCCCGTGATCGTGCACGTGGGGGAGTACGACCCCGACGTGGTGAGCGCGGCGATTCGCCTGGAGGTGGGTCGCGGCGGACAGGTGTACTACGTGTCCAACCGCGTCAAGACCATCGATGACGCTGTGGCACGCGTGCACGAGGCCGCGCCCGAGGCGCGCGTGGGCGTGGCGCACGGCAAGATGAGCCCGCGCGAGGTCGAGGACGTGATGATCGAGTTCGCGACCAAAAAGATCGATGTGCTCATCGCCACGACCATCGTGGAGAGCGGCATCGACAACGCGACCGCCAACACGCTCATCATCGAGGACTCGCAGCGCCTGGGTCTGGCACAGCTCTACCAGCTCAAGGGCCGTGTGGGTCGCTCGGCCACGCAGGCCTACGCGTACTTTATGTTCCCGGGCGAGCTGCCGCTCACCGAGGAGGCCACGGCGCGCCTGACTGCACTTTCCGAGTTCCAGGACCTGGGCAGCGGCATGCGCATCGCCATGCGCGACCTGGAGATCCGCGGCGCCGGTTCGCTGATGGGCGCTGAGCAGCACGGCAACCTGTCGAGCGTGGGCTTTGACCTGTTTACGCAGATGTTGGGCCAGGCCGTGGCCGAGGCGCGCGGCGATGACGACGCCGGCGTGGAGGCGGCGAGCGTGGGTATTAATCTGCCGGCCGATTACTTCTTGTCCGAGGAGTACCTGCCGGCGGTGGACCAGCGCGTGCTCGTGTATCGCAAGCTCGCAGCGGCCGAGGACCTGGGGAGCATCGACGAGGTGCAGGAAGAGACCGAGGCCGCGCATGGTGAGCTGCCGTTGGCGGGACTCAATCTGTTCAACCGCGCGCGTATCCGTATCCGCGGCGAGCGCTTGGGGCTCGAGAGCGTCACGCTCAGCGGCGGACGCATCACGTTTTTGGGCGTCGACGTGCCCAAGAAGGTGGCCTTTGAGTTTAAGAATCGGTACGGCGCGGTGAACTTCCCCAAGAGCCGCAAGCTGTCGGTGCCCTATAAGGCGGGCGCCGGTGCGGGCAGCGGCCTGGGTCGCGGTCTCGATGCCAACGACGGCACCGGCCCCGTGGCAGCCGCCCTCATGCTGCTGCAGCAGCTGGGCGCCAGCGATGACGACTAATGGGTCGACGCTGCAAACGCCCCATTTGGGCAATCTGACCCCATCGAAAGGAAAGCATGTTCGGGTATATCTATAAGAAAGATGCCGCTGCTATCGCGGTCATCCTGACCTTTTGTCTGCTCGTCGGGTCTTTTTTCGATTACCAAATCTCGAGTGCGCTGTTCAACTCGTCTAGCCTGTTTGGCCGCTTTGTCGAGGCGGCCGGCGAGCTGCCGTTCGAGCTGACGGCGAGCGTCGCGGGCATTATGCTCGTGCGCTCGGCACGTCCCGATTCCAAGGCGAGCAAGTGGCTCGCCGCGCTGGGCGTTCTGATCAACGTAGGCCTGGTCGGCTACGAGATTATCGGATCGCTGCGCGTCGGCGGCAAGCTTATTGTGTTTCAGCTGGTTCTGACGTTTGCATTGGTCATCGCGGCCAACCTCATCGCCTATCGCCTCACGCGCGACACCGACTCCGACGAGCTCACACGCTGGGCGCTGATGGTGCTTGCCGTGTGGGTCGCTCAGGCCATCATCCTCAACGTGGTTGTCAAGCCGCTGTGGTCGCGCCCGCGCATGCGCGTGATCGAGGTCACGCCGGGGCTCAATTTTCAGCCGTGGTGGGTAATCGGCAATCCCGACAAGTGGGCCTATATCGCCGCCGGTGTGATCAAGGACGGCTTTAAGTCGTTTGCGAGCGGACACACGGCGCACGCGGCGATCGGCCTTATGCTCGCCGGGCTTCCCGCGACGGCCTTTAAGGAAAAGCCGTCACGCCGTCGTGTGGTCTTTTGGGCGGCGGCTGCGGTCGTGGCGCTCGTCGCGCTTGGCCGCATCGTGATCGGAGCACACTTTTTGAGTGACGTGAGCTGCGGTTTTGCTCTGGTACTGGCACTTGAGTGTCTTGCCGCGCGCATTGCCTATCCCAACGGCGTACAATAGCCCCGTTTGAATCATCGGGCCCGTGCCCGGCTAGAGAGGATTGCCATGCTCGCGTTTAACAACGACTATTCCCACGGCGCACATCCGGCAGTGCTGCAGGCGCTCGTCGACACCAACATGGAGCCGCAGCCCGGCTACGGTACCGATGCGCACACCGAGCGTGCCAAGCAGCTTATCCGCGAGGCCTGTCAGGCCCCCGATGCCGACGTGTTTTTTCTGGTGGGCGGCACGCAGGCCAACGCGACGGTGATCGACATGCTGCTTGCGCCCTACGAGGGCGTCGTTGCTGCCGAGACTGGTCACGTTGCCTGTCACGAGGCGGGCGCCGTCGAGTTTGGCGGCCACAAGGTGCTCACCATCCCCGGCTATGAGGGTAAGATGCACGCCGAGGACCTCGAGAACTATATCCAGGTGTTCTACGAAAACGAGAGCTACGAGCACACGGTGTTCCCGGGCGCTGTGTACGTGAGCCTATCGACTGAGTACGGCACGCTGTACTCCAAGGCCGAGCTCGCGGCGATTCATGCGGTGTGCCAGAAGCGCGAGATTCCGCTGTTTGTGGATGGCGCCCGCCTGGCCTATGCGCTGGCGGCCGATGAGTGCGACATTACCCTGCCCGAGCTGGCGCAGCTGTGCGACGTGTTCTACATCGGTGGCACCAAGTGCGGCGCTCTGTGCGGCGAGGCCGTGGTGTTTTGCGGCATGCATGCTCCGGCGCATCCTATTCCGCGCATTAAGCAGCACGGCGCGCTGTTGGCCAAGGGCCGCCTGACGGGTGTGCAGTTTGAGGCACTCTTTACCGATGGCCTGTATTTTGAGATTGGTCGACAGGCGATTCAGACGGCCCAGGCGCTGCGTCGTGTGCTGCACAAGCGCGGCTACCAGTTCTTTTTGGAGACGCCCACGAACCAGCAGTTTGTGATTCTGCCCAACGAGGACATGGCCCGCATTCGCGAGCATGCCTCGATCGAGTACTGGGAAAAGTACGATGAGACCCACACGGTGGTGCGCTTTTGCACCAGCTGGGCCACGACACAGGAGGACATCGACGCGCTGGCGGCTGTCCTGTAGCCTGATGTAATGACGAGGGGCCGCCCTGCGCCTGGGTTTGGCGCAGGGCGGCCTTTGCTTTTGTGGGGGAAGGGTTGTATGACCGAGATGTCCGAGCCTGCGATTCGCCTGGCGACGCCCGACGATGCGCCGGCGTTGCTTGCCATCTATGAGCCGTATGTGCGCCAGACGGCGATTACCTGCGAATACGAGGTGCCGAGCGTTGAGGAGTTCGCCGGGCGCATTGAGCGTACGCTCGAGCGCTATCCGTATTTGGTGATGGAGCTGGACGGGCGCCCGGTAGGCTATGCCTATGTGAGTCCGCTCAACAGCCGCGAGGCATACGACTGGTCGGTCGAGACGTCGATCTACCTGGCGCGCGACGTGCGTCACGGCGGGCTGGGCCGCAAGCTGCACGATGCGCTCAAGCAGTGCCTGATCGCGATGGGCATCACCAACATGTGCGCGCTCATCGCCGTGCCGCACGATAAGGACGACGAGTACCTGACGCACAACAGCCAGGATTTCCATGCCCATATGGGGTATCGCCTGGTGGGCGCCTTCGATCGCTGCGCCCAAAAGTTCGGCCGCTGGTACGACATGTGCTGGATGGAGCTGGTCCTGGCCGAACGCGTCCCCAACCAACCCAAACCAACCTGGTTCCCCGACCTCCCCAAACCTACCATTTAGGGACAGGTTTATTTTGCAGGTTAGCCGATGGGCTCGGTGTATTTGGCGCGGTCGGTGCGTTGGATGCGCTTGGAGACGTGGAGCGGGCGGCCGTCGGTGTCGTAGACGTAGTCGGTGATTAGGATCAGCGCCTGCCCGCGCTCGACGTTGAGTAAAAACGCCTCGTTTTGCGAGGCATAGCACACCTCAAAGGTCTTATGCCCCTGCGCCGGTGCGCGATGGAACTCCTGTCGCAGCGTGGCGTAGAGCGAACCGTTGATATCGCGATCGATGAGCGACCCAAAGCTTGGCGGCAGATAGGTGGTCTCCAGGCACAGCGGCGCATCGTCCAGATAGCGCAGGCGGACAAGCTTGACGAGCTTGCTGCCCACGGTGGCGTCAAAGAACTTGGCCACACTGCCCGTTGCCTTGGTAAAGCCCGAGTCCACCGTGCGCGTTGTGGGCTTCATACCCTGGCCCTGGACCTGTGCCGTGTAGCTCGAAAACACCAGGTTGTTCTCATGCAGCGCCGGCGTGTCGGCCACAAAGGCACCGCGCCCGCGCTCGGTGCGTACCAGGCCCTCATCAACGAGCACCTTAAGGGCATGGCGCACGGTGCTACGCGACAGACCCGATTCGTCCATGAGTTCCATCTCGGACGGCAGTTTGTCTCCGCGCGCGTAGGTGCCGGCGGCGATGCGGTCGCGCAGCATGCCCGCCAAGCGCTCGTATTGGGCCAGTTTCTTTTCAGATGAGGCATTCATGCGATCAACCTGTATCTAACTTGTATGCTTGCATAATCAAGCATGTATCCAATACAACAATAAAACTGCTGGTAACGAGTTATCGAAAACCGCATCAGCAAAATTTCTAAGACTAATATAGCATACAACTAGTCGACATCGCTAAAACATGTATGTAACTTGTATGCCTGTGATGAGCATCAAACGAGAAGAAAGGCTGATGCACGATGACTACTCAGGAACAGGTTAAGGACGTCGTTTCCCAGGTTTTGGCTGACAAGGCAGACAAGGGCGGCATCAAGCGCGTCGTGTGGATCGGCGCCGGCGGATCCAACGGCGGCAACTATCCTGCCCAGTACTTTATGGAGCACGAGGCCACGCAGGTCGTGAGCTCCAGCTACACCAGCAACGAGTTCGTGCACGCCACCCCGGCCTACGTCAACGAGAACGCCCTGGCCGTCGTCGTGTCCATGCGCGGCACCAAGGAGACCATCGTCGCCGCCCAGGTCGCCAAGGACCACGGCGCCAGCACCATCGCCATCTATGTTGACGAGTCCGGCCTCACCGAGGTCTGCGACTACAAGATCCAGTACGACAGCCTTGCCATCGACGAGTCTTGCATGGGCCGCACCAACTCCGCCGTCGTGACCATGATTGCCATGGAGCTCACGCAGCAGACCGAGGGCTATGCCGAGTATGAGACCGCCATGGCCGCCTTCGACCTGGTCGACCCCATCTATCGCAAGGCCGTCGAGTACACTCGTCCGCTCGCTGCCAAGTGGGCCGAGCAGAACGCCGACAAGCCCTGCATCAACGTCATGGCTCAGGGCCCGCTCTTTGGTGCCGCCTACGTCTTTAGCATCTGCAATGTGCAGGAGATGCTGCAGATCGACTCCTGCACCATCAACACCTGCGACTTCTTCCACGGCCCCTTCGAGATCCTGGATAAGCGCACCTCGCTGTTCCAGCTCATCAGCGTCGGCCGCAGCCGCTGCAACGACGAGCGCGGCATTCGCTTCGTCAACCAGTACGGTGGCGAGCGCGTCTACCAGCTCGACGCCAAGGAGCTCGGCCTCAACGACATCAAGGACAGCGTGAGCGAGTACTTCAACCACCTGATCTTTGCCCCGATCCTCAACAACGTCTACATGCGTGCGCTCTCCGCCGTCACCCACAAGGACTACATGACGCGCCGTTACATGTGGAAGCTGGATTACTAAGGGATAGAGCGGCCTAACAGCCCAATACCCCTCATAAGTTGCGGTGGAATAGTTCCTGTTTGGGGGCGTGAAGCCTCTGTTTGAGAACTATTTCACCGCAACCGCCAAGTAATCCGCTGGGGACGGAGGAAAACGGATCACTTTTCCGCTCACCGATTTGTGCCTTGAAAAATGTATATAACGACTATAACGTAGTACGAAACATATTGGAAACGATACCGAGGAGGCTGCGTTGAAGAAAAGCAATCTGGGCTATGTGCTGGTGCTGATCGCCGCGCTTATGTGGGGCACCATCGGAATCTTTGTTAACGGAATATCGGCCCTGGGTGTTTCGTCTCAGAGTATGGCGGCCTTTCGCCTGTTGTCGGGTGCCGTCTTAATGGCTCCGGTCTTGGCATTTATGGGTTGCCAGGGAGGTGCTCGTGAGGGAAAAGCCTCGGGTCCCCTGGCTCTGTTCAAGGCAAGTCCTAAAGAACTCGTCCCATGCGCGCTTGTCGGTATAGTCGGTTTAGCCGTCGCCAACACCTGCTATTACGAGTGCATGGGCGAGGTGGGCATGTCCACGGCCTCGGTGCTGCTCTACACCTCGCCGGTGTTTGGCGTCGCGCTTGGCCGCGTGCTTTATCGCGAGGACGTGACCCCCAACAAGCTCGTCGCCATCATCTTTAACATTGTTGGTTGCGTGCTCGCGGTGACGAGCGGCGACCTGTCTGGTTTCCATTTCTCGACTTGGGGCGTCGCGTCGGGTGTGATCGCCGGACTTTGCGGTGCGTTGCTGGCTGTGTTTAGCCGCATGGCCACCAAGACGCTGCATCCGCTGGCGGTGACGTTTTGGGGCTTTGTCTTTGGCGGATGCTTTATGGCTGTGCTTTCTGCTCCGTGGTCCGATGTAGCCGCGGCAATGTCCCCGCAGCTCATTCTGCTGTTCGCGGGCTTTGGCTTTATTCCGACGGCTCTTGCGTACATCTTCTATATGCAGGGCCTCTCTATGGACCTCGAGACGTCGAAGGTGCCGGTCGTGGCTTCGTTCGAAACCGTGGCGACCGTTCTGGTCGGTATTGGCATCTATGCCGAGTCCGCCGGCGCAATCAAGGTCCTGGGCATTGTGCTGGTGCTCGCGTCCATCCTGATTATGAACACCGACTTCTCCAAGCTGCGCAACAGTGCCTTTGTCGGCCATATCGTTGAGAGCATGACCTTTAAGCCCAACGCGTGGTGGACGGAGAAATCGCAGGACATGGATCTGTTCCGCGAGCGCACGGGCATTGCGCTGGAGCTCACCGTGCAGGAAAGCCCCTGGTACTTCGTGCGATAGGGGGTTGCGCGCGGTGTCCGACCTGGGGTTATCCAGCCAGCGTCGGCCTACCCAGCCCCAACGTTTCAAGTGCGTTAAACCCGCCAACGGTCGTTTTTCACCCGCGAACGGTTTATATACTAATTATCAATATAAGCAACGTATAAGACGTTATAATGACCATAACGAAAAGGAGGAGGCAAGATGAATCAGATCATTCTCGCATCTCATGGCGGCCTGGCCGCAGGCGCCAAAGACACGCTCGAGATGGTTCTCGGCGACGTGTCGAACGTCCACGTCGTGTCGCTTGCTCGTGACGACAAGGAGCCCATCACCAATAAGGTTGAGGCTATGATCGCCACGTTCAACGCGGACGACACCGTGTATGTGCTAACCGATATGCTCGGTAGCTCGGTCAACAACAACATGGTCGAGCTTTCCAAGAACGGCACGAAGTTCACGGTTGTCAGCGGTTTCAATATCCCGCTGGCACTGACGCTTGCTATGAGCCCCGTCCCCGTCAAGGGTGCCGAGCTCGCGGCCCTCATCAACGAGGCCCGCAACGGTCTGACCAACCCCAATGCACCGGCCCAGCCCGCCGCGGCTCCCGCCAAGAAGGCCAAGGCGTCCCGTCACAGCTCCGGTCCCGCCAAGATCGTCCTCGCGCGTCTTGACTACCGTCTGCTGCACGGCCAGGTCGTCTTTACCTGGACCACCAAGGTTCAGGCCGAGCGCATCATCGTCGTCGACAACGCTGCCGCCAACGATGACATCAAGAAGGGCGCTCTTAAGCTGGCCAAGCCCCAGGGCGTGCGCCTGAACGTCTTCACCGTCGAGCGTGCCCTCGCCAAGATGGACAAGCTCAACACCCTCGGCGAGCGCGTCATGTTCGTCTTTGGCAACACGGCCGAGATGCTGCAGTTCTGCCAGGGCTACAAGCTCGACGCCATCAACTTGGGCGCCACCGCCAACCACGACGGTGCCGATCAGGTCGGCGGCAAGGACAGCTCCGTCTTCCTCGACGCCACCCAGAAGGCCGACGTCAACCAGCTGCTCGACATGGGCATCAAGCTCTATGTCCAGCAGACCCCTACGTATCAGAGCGTCGACATCGACGCCAAGCTGTAATCAACCAGGCTTTTGCCTGACTGAAAGGAGAAGGGTATGAATACGTTCATCAGTGCGGTGCTCGTCGGCCTCGTCGGCGTGTTCTGCATGTGGGACTCCCGCCTGCTCGGTCGTCTTAACTTCGAGCAGCCCCTCGTTGGCGCTACGCTCGTCGGTCTGCTGCTGGGCGATGTGCCCACCGGCCTTGCCGTCGGTGCCGCCGTCGAGCTCGTGTCCATGGGCCTGGTGCAGGTCGGCGCCGCCGTTCCGCCCGATATGGTCCTGGGCGGCATCGTGGCCGCTGCCTTTGCGTGCCTGACCGATGCTTCCGCCGAGACCGCCATGACGATCGCCATCCCGGTCGCCGTCCTGGGTCAGCTCCTCGGCATCGTGTTCCGTTCCATCATCGCCGCCCTCACCCATGTGGCAGATAGCGCGATCGATAACGGTAACTTCAAGACCGCCTACCGTATGCACATCTGCGCCGGCTCCGGTCTGTACGCCATCATGTACTTCCTGCCGATCTTCCTCGCCGTCTTTGTTGGCACCGACCTGGTTCAGGCCATCGTCAACATGGTTCCCGAGTGGCTGTCCACTGGTCTTAACGTTTCGACCAAGATCATGACTGCCTACGGCTTGGCCCTGCTGCTCACCATGATGATCAAGAAGGGTATGACTCCGTTCCTGTTCATCGGTTTCCTGCTCGCCGCTTACCTCAACCTGTCCGTCATCGCGGTCGCTCTGATCGGTGTGTGCCTGGCTGTCGTCTTCATGGGCTTCAAGTTCAACGGTTCCCATGCAGCCGCCGGTGTCGATTCCGACTACGATCCGCTCGAAGACGACGAAGACTAAGGAGGAACACACTATGGCAACCGCAACCAAGGACGTGTCCCTGAACAAGAAGGTCAGCCAGTTCTTCTGGCGCTCCTGGGCCATCCAGGCCTCTTGGAACTACGAGCGTCAGATGAACATGGGCTTCCTCTACGGCATGGTTCCCACGCTCGATCGCCTCTATCCGGATGAGTCCGACCCCAAGCAGCTCGCTGCTAAGAAAGAGGCTTACCACCGTCACATGGCGTTCTACAACTGCACCCCGCAGACGAGCGCTTTCATCCTGGGCCTCTCCGCCTCCATGGAGGAGGAGTACGCCAAGGATCCCGAGAACTTCGATCCCGATTCGATCAACGCGGTCAAGACCTCCCTCATGGGTCCGCTTTCCGGCATCGGTGACTCCTTCTTCCAGGGCACCATCCGCGTTATCGCCTTTGGCCTGGGCGTTCAGCTGGCTCAGCAGGGCTCCATCATGGGCCCGATCCTGGCCATGCTCATCTCCATCGTCCCCTCTGTGCTGATCACTTGGTTCGCAGCCAAGATGGGCTATCAGGGCGGCCACGAGTACCTGAGCAAGCTTCAGGGCGGCGACCTCATGGAGAAGCTCATGTATGTCTGTGGCATCGTGGGTCTTATGTCCGTGGGCGGCATGATCGCTACGCTGATCGGCGCCACCACCCCGCTGCAGTTCGCTGAGGGCACCGTCGTTATCCAGGACATCCTGGACGGCATGATGCCCCAGATGATCTCCCTTGGCCTCACCGGCCTTATGTACTGGCTCATCAAGAAGAACGTCAACACCGGTTGGCTTCTCGTGATCGCCATCGTGGGCGGCATCGCCCTCTCCGCGGCCGGCATCCTGGCCTAGTCGCGACCAAGCGTCTAACCGCTTTCCCCCGGGGGCCTGCCTGGCATCCCATACCCCAGGCAGGCTTCCATTCCCAAAATGCGACAATGGGACAGTCCCCTTGTCGCATCCTCAACGGGCCGGCGACTCGGTCCAAACCACGGTAACCCTGCGAGCGCCCGGCAATGTGGCGCCGCAAAAATCGAAAGGAATGTGTCAGATGTACGAGATCGACCTTAACCTCCCTAAGCAGATCGTCGCTGACGTCCTGTCCAACCACGAGATCCACAGCGTCGCTTTCGTCGGCTGCGGTGCTTCCATGTCCGACCTTTACCCCGCCAAGTACTTCCTGGCCAACAACACGGACAAGCTGAACGTTCAGATCTTCACCGCTAACGAGTTCAACTACGACACGCCTTCCTGGGTCAACGAGCACACCTTCGTGATCACCTGCTCCCTCGGTGGCTCCACGCCCGAGACCGTCGAGGCCAACAAGACCGCCAAGAAGCACAACTGCCCGGTCGTCTCCCTCACCAACAAGGCTGGCTCCGCTCTGACCGTCGACGCCGACCACGTCATCGTCCACGGCTTCCACGCCAACTATGCCGCCAAGGCCGAGAAGCCTGGCTATGCCATCGCTCTTGCTCTCGAGATCCTTCAGCAGACCGAGGGCTATGATCACTACGAGGATATGATCACCGGCCTCACCAACATCTTCGACCTGTGCGAGAACGCCGCTCAGCACTGCAAGAAGCTCGCCAAGAAGTTCGCCGAGGACTTCAAGGACGACAAGATGATCTACTTCATGGCTTCCGGTGCCTCCGAGAAGATGGCTTACTCTCACGCCGCCTTCCTGTTCACCGAGATGCAGTGGATCGACGCCGCTGCCTACAACACCGGTGAGTACTTCCACGGCCCGTTCGAGGTTTCCACCGAGGGTAAGCCCTACGTCTTCTTCATGTCCGATGGCGCTACTCGTCCGATGGACGCCCGCGCCCTCACCTTCCTTAAGCGCATGGGCGCCAAGGTCGCTCTGATCGACTCCAAGGACTACGGCCTGGCTGACGCCGTGCCCGCGAGCGTCGTCACCTACTTCAACCCGCTGCTGCACCTCGCCGTTATGCGCGAGTACGGCAACCAGATCGCCGAGGCCCGTCAGCACCCGCTGACCATGCGTCGCTACATGTGGAAGCTTTCCTACTAATCACAAGTAAGTAAACCTTACGGGTTGATTGAGAGGGGATGGGGTTTGCGCCCCGTCCCCTTTTTGCTCTTGAGAGGAGATGCGTATGATCAAGGCAGTGCTGTTTGATATGGACGGCGTGCTGGTCGATACCGAGTGGTTCTACAACCGTCGCCGCGTGGCATTTATGGAAGAGAAGGGCTTCCACTTTGACGAGATCCCCGATCTTTCGGGGTCTAACGAGCCTGCCATCTGGAAGGCGCTGGTGCCCGACGATGTTGAGCTGCGCGAGCGCCTGCGCGTGGAGTACAAGCAGGTCTACAGCCCGGACCACCCCGTTCCGTATGCCGAGCTTCTCAACGAGCAGACGGAGCCGGTGATGCGTGAGCTGCACGAGCGCGGCGTGAAGTGTGCCATCGCAAGCTCGTCCTATCGCGAGCTTATTGACGAGCTGGTGGAGATTGCCGGTATCGCCGACGTGCTGGACTACACTATCAGCGGTCACGAGTGCAGCGCGTTTAAGCCCGACCCCGAGATCTACCTGCGCGCCATGGAGGCGCTGGAGGTGGAGCCTACCGAGTGCCTGGTTATCGAGGACTCACCTTTGGGTATCGAGGCCGGCAAGCGCTCCGGCGCCCGCGTCCTGGCACTGCGTCCGCACGAGGGCGTCAACCTGGACCAGTCCGCCGCCGATACCATCATCGACAATCTCACCGATATCCTACCCGCCATTTAGCAGCAAACCACCACAAAGGGGACAGGCACCTTTGTGGTGGTTTTTTCTTACTCCTGCTACAATCGCCGGCATGCCCCACAATTACATCTGCCTTCGAAAGGAGCCTACGTGGCGAACGCCATCGATCAGCTCACGGACCGAGTGCTCGTACTCGGCCGCCTCACCATCGTCCGCCGCGCCATCACTGCCGTGGCGGTCACCATATCCGCCATTCTGCAGACCTTCCTGATCCAGGCGTTCATTCGGCCCGCCGACCTGCTTCCGAGCGGCCTCACCGGCGTCGCGGTCCTACTCGATCGCGTCACCTCGCTCGGCGGCGTTCATATCGACACCTCGCTCGGCATGCTCGCGCTCAACATTCCCGTGGCGCTTCTGTGCTGGAGTGGCATTAGCAAGCGCTTCGTCATTTTCTCGATGATGCAGGTCGTGCTCTCGTCGCTGTTCCTCAACATCTTTCACTTCGCGCCGTTTTTGGGCGATAAGATCATGCTCATCATTTTTGGCGGTGTGGTCTCGGGTCTGGGCGCCGCTATCGCGCTCAAGTCTGGCGCATCCACCGGCGGCACCGACTTTATCGCGTTATGGATCTCCAACCACACGGGCAAGACCATCTGGGGCGTCATCTTTGGCTTTAACTGCTTTATCCTGGCGATCTTTGGTTTTATGTTTGGTTGGGACAAGGCGGCGTACTCCATCGTGTTTCAGTTTATTTCGACCAAGACCATCGACAGCTTCTATCGTCGCTACGACCGCGTGACGCTGCAGATCACGACGCGCAAGGCGGACGAGGTCATGACCGCCTATGTTGACCATTTTCAGCACGGCATTAGCTGCGCCGAGGTCATTGGCGGATACAGCCGCGAGAAGATGTACCTGCTGCACGCCGTTGTATCGACCTACGAGAGCCAGGACATTATCAAGCTGGTGTGCGACATTGATCCCGGCGCCGTGATCAACGTGTTCCACACGCTCAACTTTGTGGGCGGCTGGTGGGGCGGTCATGTCGACGAGCCCATGCCCACGGCCGTTCCCGATCCCGACAAGCCCGCACGCATGGCCAGCAGGCAGGCGCGCCTCAGCGAGCAGGATAGCCTGCAGCAGGACGACGGCAAGTAGGGTTTTGGCATTTTGCCGGCCTGGCGCAATCCTGTCCGCTTGAGCCTCCCGAAAGCCTCGCTGCTTTCGGGAGGCTCTCGTTTACCCAGATAAAACCTACCAAAATGAAGCTGTCGCTTTTTGGTAGGGAGGGTGTATCGTTTTATCAATATGAGGTAACATGAAACTAGACGTTATATACGTATTAGTTATTTCGATATTCCAATAAGAGTGATTAGATATGCCTACGCCCAAAAATGCACCGCTTTACCAGCAGATTTATGACGAAATCAAGGACGCGATCGAGAAAGGTGTTTATGCACCCAAGGAGCGTATTCCGTCCGAGCTTGAGCTAGCCGAGCAGTACGACGTGAGCCGCATTACGGTGCGCCGCGCCGTCGAGGAGCTGTGCTCCGATGGCTACCTGGTTAAGCAGCAGGGCCGTGGCACCTTTGTCTCCACGCCGCACATCAACCGCCAGTTCCACGCTTCGACGCTGCAGACGTTTACCGCGCTGTGTGCCGATAATGACATGAAGGCGGGCGCGCATGTGGTCGATCGCCAGATTGTGCCGGCACGTCAAAACGAGATGGAGTTCTTTGGCCTGCAGAAGGACGCGCTGCTGCTGCATATTAAGCGCGTGCGTACGGCCGACGGCGAGCCCATTTTTGAGGAGAACATCTTTGTGCCGTTTGACGCCTACCGTGAGCTGCTGACGGCCGATCTTGAGGACAAGTCGATTTTTTCCGAGGTCGAGCGTGTTGGCGGAACGCCGATTGTCTCGGTTGGCTACCGCACGGTCGAGGCCGTTCGTGCCAATACCGAGCAGGCGGCCGAGCTGGGCATCGCTCCGCACGATCCACTGCTCAACCTGCGTGCCGGCTTTATCGGCCCCAATGGCGAGCCGGTCCTGATGGGTAAGCAGTACTACGTGGGATCGCGCTACGTTATGGTCATGTAAGTTACGCGGTTTTGCCAAACCGCGTAACGGGCCGACGCTGCAAACGCCCCTAAGCGGCAATCTGACGTTCAATCGTCGGTCGCGTACCAAAGTACGCTTCCCTCCTCTTTCACGTCACCTTGCTCGCTTAGGGGCGTTTTCGCTGAATTATGCTCAACCGGCGACGTTTTCGCGCTTGTCAAGATAGTCATTGGGGACGTTCTTAAACGACTAGTCGTTCAAGAACGTCCCCAATGACTACTCGCAGAATGAGCGTGGATAATCTCCCGTTTTTGGCTTGGTGACGGGCCCAAAGTGGGAGATTATCCACGCTCATTCGGAAAGTGTCCAAAAATCCACGCTCGTTCCTTTCGGATTGCGCCGCCCGTGGCCGGTAGCCGGGCGACGCCGGTCCGCGTGGCGGCGTATAATCGGCGGCAGATGACTTGGACGTTAGGAAACCATGACCGATAGCATGCAGCAGATGGCGCTCGACACGCTCGGCGCCTATTTTGGCTACACCTCGTTTCGCCCGGGACAGGACCGCATGGTCGATGCGATCCTTGCCGGTTGCGACGCGCTGGGTGTTATGCCCACGGGCGCCGGCAAGTCTATTTGCTACCAGGTGCCCGCGCTCATGCTGCCCGGCATCACCTTTGTGGTGAGTCCGTTGCTCTCGCTTATGGAGGACCAGACCCGTGCGTTGCTCGCGGCGGGTGCGCGCCCCAGCTATCTCAACTCCAGCCTTACTCCGGCCCAGCAAAACACCGTGCTCAAGCGGGCACGCGAGGGCCGCTACCAGCTTATGTACGTGGCGCCCGAGCGCCTGCTCGAGCCGCGCTTTTTAGCCTTTGCGCAGGAGGCCGCGGCGGACGGCGGCATCGGCGTGCCGCTCGTGGCCATTGACGAGGCCCACTGCGTAAGCCAATGGGGCCAGGATTTCCGCCCCGCCTACCTTCAGATTCGCGAGTTCATCGATTCCCTGCCGCAGCGCCCCATCGTGGCGGCCTTTACCGCTACGGCGACCGAGCGCGTGCGCGCGGACATTCAGCAGATGCTCGGCCTGCAAAACCCTGCGACGGTGGTGACGGGCTTCGATCGCAAGAACCTCTACTTTGGCTGCGAGGAGATGGGCGACAAGGCCAAGGCCGCGTGGGTGCGCGACTATGTGATCGCGCATTCGGGCGAGAGCGGCATCGTGTATTGCTCGACCCGCAAGACGGTCGATGCGCTGGCAGGTGAGCTTGCCGAGGCGCTGGGTCCCAGCGGCATTCGCGTTGGCCGCTACCATGCCGGTATGGGCAACGACGCCCGTCGCCAAAGCCAGCGCGCCTTTATCGACGACGATATTCAGGTGATGGTTGCCACCAATGCCTTTGGCATGGGTATCGACAAGCCCAACGTGCGCTACGTGATCCACAACAACGTGCCCGAGAGCATCGAGGCCTACTACCAGGAGGCGGGCCGCGCCGGCCGCGATGGCGACCCGGCCAGCTGCCACCTGCTGTGGAACGGCAACGATTTTCGCATGCGTCGCTTTTTGATCGACCGCGGCGATGCTGCCGACGAGGCGCTCGACGACGAGCAGCGTGCGTGGGCGCTTCAGAATCGATATCGTCTGCTCAGCCAGATGGAGGGCTACTGCAATACCACCGGTTGCCTGCGCGAATACATGCTGCGCTACTTTGGCGACGAGGCCGCAGCCGAGCATGCGACCGCAGCTGGTGCGGGCGGCACCGCAGACGACGCCGAGGGCTGCGGCAACTGCAGCAACTGTCTCACGCAGTTCGAGGTCGAGGACGTCACCGATATGGCCCGCGCCGCCGTGCGTTATGTGGCCACGCGTCCCATGCGCTTTGGCAAGTCGCTCATCGCCGATGTGCTTCACGGCGGCAACACCGAGCGCATTCGCCAGATGCATTTGGACGAGGACCGTGGCTATGGTGAGCTGTCGAGCGAATCGGTCGGGCGCATTAAGGACATCATCGGGCAGCTGTGCGGCCGCGGTTATTTGGCAACCTCGCAGGGGCAGTACCCGGTCGTGGGTCTGGGTCCGCGTGCCGGCGAAGTCGAGGATGCGGCGTTTGCCTTTACCGTTAAGCGTCGTGCGTCCAAGCGCAAGGCCTCGGCCCGCGCCCGCCGTGCGGTGGATCTGCTGCGCGAGGAGGCCGAGCTGGATCAACGCCCGCGCGTGGGCGACGATGCCGAGCTGTTCGAGCGCCTGCGTGCCCTCCGCAAGGAGATCTCTGCGGAGCTGGAGATGGCGCCGTATATGGTCTTTTCTGACAAGGCCCTGCGCGGCCTGTGCCGCCTGCGCCCGCAGACACGCGACGAGCTGATCCAGGTTAACGGCATTGGCGAGAAAAAAGCCGACGCCTTTGGCGAGCAGTTTATGACGGCGATTGAAGAGTTTGAGTCCGAGCATGCGCGGGATGGAGCGTAACGATGGCTTTCGATAGCAAGACCGACCGTACTGACGTGCCCGCCGTGCCGCTGTACCAGCAGGTCATGGACGACCTAAAGGGCGAGATCGCGCGCGGCGTGTACGCAGCCGGCTCGCGCATTCCTTCCGAGATGGAGCTCGCGAAGTCCTACGGCGTGGGGCGCGTCACCGTGCGTCGCGCCATCGAGGAGCTGTCGCGTGCGGGGTATCTCAACCGCCAGCAGGGGAGGGGCACCTTTGTGTGCGCTCCCAAGCTCAAGCGCAAGATTCGCCAGAAGGGTGACGTCCAGAGCTTTACTGAGGGTTGTGCTGCCAACGACATGGTGCCGGGTGCGCGTCTGGTGTCGCGCACGGTGGTCGCAGCGACGCACGAGGATGCGGCGTTCTTTGGCGTGGAGCCCGGCTGCGAGCTTATCGTGGTCGAACGCGTGCGCACAGCCGACGGCATCCCCGTTATGCTTGAGAACAACGCCTTTGTGCTCGCCGACCATCCCTATCTGCAGACGCTTGCCGACAAGGACCTCACGGACAATTCCATCTTTGCGCTCGTTGCCGAGCATTCGGGTCGCGCGCCGCTCAAGTCCGACCCCTGCACCGTGGAGATTGCGCTTGCCGATGCTCAGGCGGCCCCGCTGTTGGAGGTGCCGGTCGGTGAGCCGCTCTTCTATATGGAGGCGTACTTTACCGATGAGGACGAGCGCCCCTTGCTGCTCGGCCGCCAAAAGATCGTGGGCTCGCGCTACGTGTTCGACATCTAACGTCCACAGATAGAACAACATAGAACAAATTTGCTAAGATGACTTCACGGGCGTTGTTGCACGTGTTATAAATAGGACAACATAGAACGACAGCAGGTACGAGCTGCCGTCGCTCAAAACCGCCGCACAAGGAGGAACATCAGGATGAACGCACACGATCTGATTCAGGAAATCATCGAGCGCAAGGGCAAGATTGAGAACGTCTTTTGGATCGCCTGTGGCGGTTCGATGATCGACCTGATGCCGGCCAACGAGCTGCTCAAGCGCGAGGCCACCACGTTTACCTCGACGGTCTACACGGCACGCGAGTTTTGCCTGATGGCCCCCAAGAGCCTTGGCGAGAAGTCGCTCGTTATTGCCTGCAGCCACAGCGGCAACACGCAAGAGGTCGTCGATGGCTGCGAGATGGCGTTGGCTGCCGGCGCCGAGGTCGTCGCCATGACCGACTGCGAGGGCTCCAAGATTGACAACGGCAAGTGGATCACCTGGGTCTACCCGTGGGGCGAGGGTGTGCCGCAGGCCGAGGTGCCGCAGGGCATCGGCGCTCTGATCGCCGCCGAGCTGCTCGACCAGCAGGAAGGCTACGAGGCACTCGCCGACATGTACGAGGGCCTCAAGCAGATGGATGCGCTGCTGCCCGCCGCCCGCGAGAAGGTCAACGCCGAGCTGGGCGCTCGCTTTGCCGAGCTCTGCCAGCAGCACGAGTTTATCTATATCCTGGGCTCCGGCCCCAACTTTAGCCAGACCTACGCCATGGCGATCTGCTCGCTCATGGAGATGCAGTGGCAGCACTGCTGCTACATCCACTCCGGCGAGTATTTCCACGGCCCGTTCGAGGCCACCGAGCCCGGCGTGTTCTACTTTGTGCAGCTCGGATCGGGCGAGTGCCGCCCCATGGAGGAGCGCGCGCTGGCGTTCCTCAACACGCACACCGATACGATTATGGTGCTCGACGCGCTTGAGTACGGCGTGGGCGAAGTGCCCGCCAGCGTGCGTTCGTTCTTGGAGCCGATCTTCTTCTACGCGATGAGCTGCGAGCTGCGCGCCGCCCGCGGCAAGGTGTTCGACCACAGCCCCGAGATCCGTCGCTACATGGGCATCGAGCGGTACTAGGTACCGGGAATTATCTTTTACGACGGGGCCTGCGCCATGCGCGAGCCCCTTTTTGCGTTGCGGCGGCCGGATTCGTGTCTGCGCGAAAACGAAGGTGAATACTTTTCCGCGAAGTGAACGACCTATTTTGGACCCCCGGTCGCGCGCGCAGACGTGGTGTAAGAGCGTCCTGAGGTCCGTCGCTGCAAGTCC
>CABUNB010000027.1 GCA_902492755.1 uncultured Collinsella sp.
GGTCTTTCATGCAGCAGGGGCTCTCAATGTTTTTTATGTCCTGCTCATATCGTCTCTGCCGGCAGTCGGGGACACTCCTTGGCAATTGGCGCATCGGAGCGCTTAGACATACAGTTTTTCGATTCCGTATGTATATATGCGCGCTAATGGGTTATAAAATCTAAGTCTGAACATAGCAGGTCTGCGATGCGGCTCGGGCAACCGGGCCGTTTTTGCGGACGGGGGTAGCGCGAAAGGACTGCATATGCGTCAATTTAAGACCGAGAGCAAAAAACTGCTCGACCTCATGATCAACTCCATCTACACCAATAAGGAAATCTTCCTGCGCGAGCTTATCTCTAACGCGAGCGACGCCGTCGACAAGCTCAACTTTAAGAGCCTGCAGGACCCGAGCGTCAAGATCAACCAGGGCGACCTAGCTATTCGCGTCTCCTTTGATAAAGACGCCCGCACCATTACTATCTCGGATAACGGCATTGGCATGACCGCCGAGGAGCTCGAGCGCAATCTGGGCACCATCGCCCATTCCGGCTCCGAGGAGTTTAAGACCGAGAACGCTGAGCAGCAGGGTTCGGATGTCGACATCATCGGCCAGTTTGGCGTGGGCTTCTACTCGGCTTTTATGGTCGCCAGCCACGTGAAGGTCGTGAGCCGCGCCTATGGCGAGGATGTCGCCCATGTGTGGGAATCCGACGGTCTTGAGGGCTACACCATCGAGGACGGCGAGCGCGCCGAGCACGGTACCGATGTCATCCTGACGCTGCGCGAGAACGAGAAGCTCGATGCCGACGGCGAGGCCGAGACCTACGATCGCTTCCTGACCGAGTGGGGTCTCAAGAGCCTGATTCAGCAGTACAGCAACTATGTGCGCTACCCGATTCAGATGATGGTGTCCAAAAGCCGCCAGAAGCCCAAGCCCGAGGATGCTGGCGATGACTACACGCCCGAGTACGAGGACTACCAGGAGCTCGAGACCGTCAACTCAATGACGCCGATCTGGAAGAAGCACAGCTCCGATGTTGAGCAGAAGGACTATGACGAGTTCTACAAGTCCACGTTCCACGACTTTGACGATCCAGCGCGCACCATCAGCTTCCATGCCGAGGGTACGCTCGAGTACGACGCCCTGCTGTTTGTGCCGGGCCGCGCCCCGTTCGATCTGTACAGCAAGGACTACGAGAAGGGCCTGGCGCTCTACAGCTCCAACGTGCTGATTATGGAGAAGTGCGACGACCTGCTGCCCGACTACTACAACTTTGTTCGCGGCGTCGTGGATTCTGCCGACGTGTCGCTCAACATCTCGCGTGAGACGCTGCAGCAGAACCGTCAGCTCAAGGCCATCGCCAAGCGCGTGGAGAAGAAGATTACCGCCGATCTTGAGGATATGCGCGACAACGACCGCGAGGCCTACGAGAAGTTCTTTGAGAACTTTGGTCGCGGCCTTAAGTACGGCATCTACTCGAGCTATGGCATGAAGGCCGATGAGCTCGCCGACCTGCTGCTGTTCTGGTCTGCCAAGGAGCAGAAGATGATTACCCTGGCCGAGTATGCCAAGGGCATGCCCGAGGATCAGAAGGCCATCTACTACGCCGCCGGCGACTCGCGTGAGCGCTTGGCCAAAATGCCTGTGGTAAAGGGCGTGCTCGACCGCGGCTATGACGTGCTGTTGCTGACGCAGGATGTGGATGAGTTCACGTTCCAGGCTATGCGTGAGTACGTTGCCGCCGATATGCCTAAGATCTACGAGGACGACGCCGCCCGCGAGGCTGCCGAGAAGGCCGTTGCCGACGGTGCCGAGCCCGAGGTCGAGGATCGTCACCTGGAGCTCAAGAACGTCGCGACTGGCGATCTTGATCTGGCGACCGAGGACGAGAAGAAGGAGGCCGAGGACGCCACCAAGGAAAACGAGGACCTCTTTAGCGCTATGAAGGAGGCGCTCGGTGACAAGGTCGAGAAAGTTGCCGTCTCCGCGCGCCTGACCGATGCCCCCGCTTGCATCACCACCGAGGGTCCGCTTTCGCTCGAGATGGAGAAGGTGCTCCAGAAGGGACCCGAGGGCGCGCCCGACGGTATGCCCAAGAGCCAGCGCGTGCTCGAGCTCAACGCCAAGCACCCGGTCTTTGACAAGCTTGTCGCTGCCCAGAAGGCAGGCGACGCCGACAAGATTAAGCAGTACTCCGGTCTGCTCTATGACCAGGCTCTGCTGGTCGAGGGCATCCTCCCTGAGGACCCCGTTGCCTTTGCGGCGGCTGTCTGCAACTTGATGTAGTTAAGTAGTTACGCCTTTGGTTCCGCCGTTCTAACGAACCTATTGGTTCTGCCGTTCTAACGAACGGCAGACCGGTCGACGCTGCAAACGCCCCTAAGCGGCAATCTGACGTTCAATCGTCGGTCGCGTACCAAAGTACGCTTCCCTCCTCTTTCACGTCACCTTGCTCGCTTAGGGGCGTTTTCGCTGACTTATGCTCAACCTGCGACGCTTTTGTGGCCCTAAGTAGTCATCGGGGACGTTCTTGTTTGACTAGTCCGTTTAAGAACGTCCCCAATGACTATTTATCCGGACTGCTAATTTGTGCAGGCTGTGGTTTTGTGACCTGCTGAAATTAAAGATACTGTACAACTGTACGTTAACTAATCTTCGTAGTATATTGCTACCCGCAAAACTCAGCACCATTGTGCCGCGAGGCACTAAAGCGCCTACGTACAATGGTTGTCGATAGTACGATTTGATTCAACGACAGGATGGATGGTCCAAGCGTGAGTCTCGGCAGCAAACTATCCAACGCAAAGGTCTCCTTTGCGATCTTTAAGCGCGACATCAAGCGATTGCTCGTGAACCCCGTCGCCCTGGTGGTTACTTTGGGCGTGTGCGTCATTCCCTCGCTGTATGCCTGGTACAACATCGTGGCTAACTGGGATCCGTACGGAAACACCCAGGGTATCAAGATTGCCATCGCCAACAACGATCGGGGCACCCAAAACGACTTGGTGGGCGAGCTCAACGCGGGCGACCAGGTCGTCGATCAGCTCAAGGAGAACGATCAGCTGGGCTGGACCTTCGTCGATTCGGCGGCCGACGCCAAGGAGGGCGTCGAGAGCGGTGAGTACTATGCGGCCATCGTAATCCCTAAGAACTTCTCGGATAACCTGGTCTCGATGCTCGACGGCAACTACCATCAGCCCAAGCTTACGTACTACGTCAATGAGAAGAAGAGTGCTATTGCGCCCAAGGTTACCGACACCGGTGCAAGCACCATCGAGGAGCAGATCAACTCGGAATTTGTCTCCACAGTGGGCGAGACCGTTGCCAGCATCGCCAAGGATGCCGGGGTCGATTTAAAGGGCAAGGCAACCCAGACTCAGAATTCGTTGGCTGGTTCGGCATCAGAGGCATCCGGTACCTTGGGTGAGGTGCGCGATTCGATTGGCGACATGAATGCCGCCATCGATAAGACGAGTGGCGCTATCGCCTCGGCTGATGCCGCGTTGGCGGGCCTGCAGGGTCAGACGCCCTCTCTAACGCAGGCAATCGCTCAGGGCAATGACCTGCTGGGCGAGGCGCGCGCTACGGCGGGCAACTCTGTCGCCTCGCTCTCCAAGGCACTCTCGGAAGGCAGCCTTGCGCTCACCAAGACGTCAGCCTCCGCGAACGCTGCGATTGGCAAGCTGACGGGCGCGGTCACATCTACGACCACCCGCATCGACAACTCGCTTGAGTCTCTCCAAGCGACGATCGACCACAATAAGGCCGTTATCGGGCACTTGGAAATTCTCGTTAATGACACGTCGACAGGTTCCAAGGAAATTGACGCGCGCATTGTATCGACCATCGATTTGCTCCGCGAGCAGAATGAAAAGCTTCAGAGCATCAAGGACGGTCTGTCTGCGCAGTCGAGCGCCATGGCGAATGACGCCGCGGCTGTCTCGGGCGCCAGCGACGCTATCAATAACGCAATCCAGACCGGTGCGACCAACCTTGGCCAGGCCCAGACGGACCTGGGTCAAAACGCGCTGCCGAAGGCCTCGAGCGCGCTTGATTCATTTGCCGCCGTCTCGGGTGATCTGACGGGAATCGCGTCTGGCCTCACGCCTACTATTGCAAGTGCGCGCGGTACGCTTTCGCAGCTTAACGCTACGCTCGGCCAGGCCAAGACCACGCTGTCCCAGACCGATTCCTCGCTTGCCAAGGTCCAGGACAAGCTTGCGACCGCAGCCAATGACATCGCGGCGCTGCAGACCTCTGAGTCTATGGGCGAGCTCGCCGACCTTATGGGCGTCGATGTCAATGACGTGGCAGATTTCATGGCCTCTCCGGTCGAGCTGACGTCCAAGTCGATCTATCCGGTCAAGAGCTTTGGCTCGGGCATCGCTCCCTTCTACACCAATCTGGCGCTTTGGGTGGGCGGTTACGTACTCATCGCCATCTACAAGCTCGAGGTCGATCGCGAGGGCATTGGCAGCTTTACGGCGCGCCAGGGCTACTTCGGCCGTTGGATGCTCCTGGTGATCCTGGGCGCGCTCCAGGCCACCATCGTTACGGTAGGCGATCTGGTGATTGGCGTGCAGTGCATCAACCCGCTGCTGTTCGTGCTGGGCGGCATCGCCATCTCGTTCACCTACGTCAATATCATCTATGCGCTGTCCACTACGTTTAAGCACATCGGCAAGGCAATCGGCGTCATTCTCGTCATCGTGCAGATTCCGGGTTCGTCGGGCATGTATCCCATCGAGATGATGCCCGGCTTCTTCCAGTGGCTGCACCCGCTGCTGCCCTTTACCTACGGCATCAATCTGCTGCGCGAGACGGTCGGCGGCATGTACTCGTTTAACTACCTGTTTAACCTGTGCATTCTGGGCGTGTTCTTGATCGTGGCGCTCTTTATCGGTCTGCAGCTGCGTCCGCTGCTGCTCAACCTTAACCTGCTCTTTGATAAACAGCTTTCCACGACGGGTATGATGATCTGCGAGTCCAACGACCTGCCGCGCCAGCGCTACTCGCTGCGCACGGCCATGCGTGTCATGCTCGATTCCGATTCGTACCGTCGCGAACTGCTCGACCATGCGGTCGCCTTTGAACATCGCTACCCGTACTACATCAAGGGCGGTTTTGCCGCCGTGGTGGGCGTTCAGGTCCTGCTCTTTGTCCTGTCGACGGTTCTCGATATCGACAATAACGGCAAGATTATCCTGCTGGTCATTTGGATTATCTCCGTCATTGTCATTTGCGGCTGGCTGATCAATATCGAGTACATCCGCTCGAGCCTCAACACCCAGATGCGCATCTCGGCGCTTTCGGATGAGGACCTGCGCCGCGAGATGCGCGAGCACACGGCCGCCATTCCGGCCGCTCGTCGCATGTTCGGCTTGAATGCGAGCGAGCGGGGGTCTGAACTCAAGACTCAGGCTGTCAACCAATGTGGTCATCGCGATGCGGCCCATGTGCCCGAGAACGGGGATGACACGTTTGTGATGAATGAAAAGAACGCCCCGCTCGGCAAGCACTCCAAAGGAGGTGAGGCATAAATGAAGAACATCCTGCATCTGTTTAAGCGCGATGTCCAAAACGTGTCTCGCTCCGTAATCGGCTTGGTTGTCGTGATGGGCCTCATTATCGTACCGTGCCTGTACGCGTGGTTTAACATCGCCGGCAGCTGGGATCCGTACGGCAACACCGGCAATCTTAAGATCGCCGTGGTCAACACCGATGAGGGTTACGAGAGCGATCTGATCCCCGTCGAGGTCAACGTGGGCGAAAACGTGACCGCCACCCTGCGCGGCAACGAGAACTTCGACTGGGTTGTGCTCAACGATCGAGAAAAGGCCATCGAGGGCGTCAAATCGGGCGCATACTATGCGGCTGTCGTTATCCCTAAGACGTTTAGTGCCGATATGATGACGCTCTTTTCGACCGACGTTAAGCATGCCGATATCGAGTTTTACGAGAATCAGAAGGCCAACGCCATCGCGCAGATCGTGACCGAAAAGGGCTCGAGTGCTGTTCAGAACCAGGTCAACGAGACCTTTACCGAGACCATCACGACGATCGGCCTTAAGACGGTGTCCAGCCTGCTCGATTACATGAGCACCGACCAGGTCAGCAACTTTATCGCCAACCTGTCCTCGACGCTCGGCGATTCGATTGGGGACCTGCAAGACGTTCAGGCTAATGCTTCGTCGCTGGCGGGCATTTTGAGCTCTACGTCCGATTCGTTGACGTCGGCGAGCGGTATGCTCCAGCAGACGGGTACGGTCGATGAGTCGACCAAGCAGTTGATGGAGCATGCCAAGAGCGGCATGAGCGATTCCAAAGAAGCGCTGAAGGCCGCCAACGACGCCATCAACGCCGCGATTGACGGAAGCGCGGGCTCGTTCGACAACGTGTCCGCCGAGCTTGCGAAGGCATTCGATGCCGCGAATCAGCATGTCGACCTTACGGTGTCTCAGCTCAACGATGCCGCGGCGGCGCTCAATACACGTGCCGACGATATCGACGCCACGGCCGACCAGCTCCGCGGCTTTGCCGAGCAGGTCAGTGACGAAAAGCTCCAGGAGAGCCTTAAATCTGTGGCAACATCGCTGGGCAGGATCGCGGTGGAGTATCGCAACAACGCCAAGGACCTGACGGCAACTGCTAAGTCCCTTTCTGACAGCATGGCAGAGGTCAACAGCACGCGTGCCGAGGTCGATCAGGCCATCGCCGATGCCAAGGCGGGCATTTCGGGCGCCAAGTCCGACTACGATTCCACGTTCTCGGTTAAGGCCAAGGAGCTCAAGAAGACGGTTTCGGGCATCCTGGACTCGCTCGATGGCATCTCGGGCAATCTGGATAGCGCCGTGAGTGGCCTCACCGATGCATCCGGCTCGTTGGCGAAGGGCCTCTCCAAGGCCGCCAAGCTGGTCAACAAGGCTTCCGATCAGCTGGGCGAGGCGTCCGATAAGATCAGCGCCTTTAAGGACGAGCTCGATGGCGCCCTGATGTCGGATGACCTTGCCACGATCAAGACGATGATTGGCAACGATCCCGAGGGCCTTGCCGTGTCGCTTTCCGGTCCCGTCGCGCTCGACCGCAAGCCGGTCTATCCGATCCGCAACTACGGTTCGGCCATGGCGCCGTTCTACACGATTCTGTCGCTGTGGGTGGGCTCGATCGTGCTGGCGGCCATGATGAAGGTTTCGGTCGACGATGAGCTTATCAACGAGCTCATCCCCGTGCGCTTGCACGAGATCTACCTGGGCCGCTACCTGTTCTTTGGCGGTCTGGCCCTGCTGCAGGCAACGCTCGTGTGCGCGGGCGACATCCTGTTCTTTGGCATCCAGTGTGACAACCCGCTGCAATTTGTGCTGGCGGGCTGGATTGCGAGTCTCGTGTTCTCTAATATCGTCTACACGCTCACCGTGTCGTTTGGCGATATCGGCAAGGCGCTCGCCGTCGTGCTGCTGGTCATGCAGGTCGGCGGTTCGGGCGGCACGTTCCCCATCGAGATGACCGGCCCCGTGTTCCAGGCGATCTATCCGTTCCTGCCGTTTACTCACGGCATCAACGCCATGCATGCCGCCATGGCCGGTGCCTACCATATGGAGTACTGGATTGAGCTAGGCATTCTGGCGAGCTATCTGATCCCGTCGCTGGCCCTGGGTGTGGTCTTCCGCCGCCCAGTCATCAAAGCCAACGACTGGATCATCGAAAAGCTGGAGTCAACTAAATTGATTTAGTTCAGCCACGTAAACGCTGTCAGAACATCGAGGTCTTCCAGTTTGACACTTTATTATGCTGGATTGCGATGCAACGCCGGTTGTTGCTACAGTAGCGGGGCGTACCGGGGGTCCGGTGCGCCCTGTTTTTATTTGACCATGAGGCGGCACGCAGCCATACGCGTGCGGACACCACGCCCAGATTGAGTGCGAGGATGTTCCATGGCCCAATACGCTGCCAACGAAATCGAAAACATGCCTGATAGCCCTGTGGCCCGTGAGGATTTGGGTGCGGGCGGTATTCCCCGGGGTGCCGGTGCACGCTCGCCGCTGTTCTGGAAAGTTCTGCTATTTTCGGTGGCGGTCATCTGGGGCTACTCCTTTACCACTATGAAGGGCGCGCTCGACACCATTCCGGTGTTCGAGCTGGTCTACGTTCGCTTTCTCCCGGCATCACTGGTTATGTTTGCCATTTTCCATAAGCGCATCATCGCTCATTTCAATGCCCGCAACCTAATCGTCGGGCTTGGCATGGGCGCGCTCATGTGGGGTGCCTACGGTTTGCAGACGATCGGTCTGGCACAGACCACGGCAGGCAAAAGCGCGTTTTTGACGGGCACGTACTGCATCTTGGTTCCGTTTGCGAGCTACGTCCTAAGCGGCGAAAAGCTTACCCGTTACAACTTGGGCGCCGCGTTGCTGTGCCTGGCGGGCATTGGCTTGGTGGCGCTCGATAGCGTCGAGTTCAATGCCGGCGATGCCATTACGCTGGGCGGCGCGGTCTTCTTTGCCATCCAGATGGCGGTGACCGCCAAGTACGGTCGCAAGATGGATATCAACGTCATCACGTTTTGGATGTTTGTGGGCAATGGTGTCCTAAGCCTGATCTCGTCGCTGTTGTTCGAGACCCAAGCGCCCTCGTCCGTGTGGACGCCGAGCTTTATCTGCGTAATGGCCTTTCTCTCGGTGGGCTGCACGTGCGTGGCGCTGCTCATCCAAAACGTCGGCTTGGCGCACGTCCCGGCCTCGACGGGCTCACTGCTGCTTTCGATGGAGTCGCCATCGGGCGTGTTGTTTTCGGTGCTGCTGATGGGGGAGGCGCTCACCTCGCGCCTGCTTGCCGGCTTTGCGCTCATCTTCCTGTCGATCATTTTGAGTGAGACGCATTTCGATTTCTTGCGCCGAAAATCTCACCCGCAATTGTAAACAACTTGTTGCGCCGCCCTCCCAGGGCGGCATTTTTTATGCCATGCCCTTACAGTTGTGCCTTGCACTTTACGCTATCAAAGTGCGTGCTGCAAAAACGTTACTGGAGGGCATCTATGGCACCAGCTCTGTCCGATTTTCAACCGCAACCAGCGCCTCAGGCTACCACAGCGGCGCAGACCGCTATCGGCGACGGTCTTGTCGCAGAAGCTCAGGCTTTTGCGGACGAGCTCGCTGCGTGGCGCCACGATCTACACCAGATGCCCGAGCTGGGTAACAATCTTCCGCAGACGTCTGCCTATATCCAGGCACGTCTGGACGAGATGGACATCCCCCATACCACGCTCGTCGACGGCTCCTGTGTTGTTGGCCTGATCGGTGCCGGTGCGGCCGCGGCCGCTCAGGGCAATGGCACGTGCAAGGACGAGCAGGCCGGAACGGTCGTCATGCTCCGAGGCGATATGGATGCCCTACCCGTTGTCGAGGAATCCGGCGAGCCCTTTGCATCCACCAATGGTTGCATGCATGCTTGCGGTCACGATATGCACGCGACGGCGCTGCTTGGTGCGGCGCGCCTGCTCAAGGCCCGCGAGGCCGAGCTTGTGGAGGCCAACGCCACGGTGAAATTGCTGTTCCAGCCGGGCGAGGAGACCTTTGAGGGAGCACGCGCTGCCATCGCCGATGGCCTGCTGCAGAACCCGCGCCCTCAGGCGGCCTTTGCTATGCATGTCAACAGCCAGTCGCCGCTTGGCCTGGTGCTCTACGGCAGTCCAGCGCTTTCGGGCGTGTACGGTTTCCGCATCACGCTCCAGGGCAAGGGCGGCCATGGCTCGAGCCCCGAGATCTGCATCGACCCCATCACGGCCGGCGTCCATGTGCACCTGGCGCTCCAGGAGCTTATCGCCCGCGAGGTGCCGGCGGCCAAGGAAGTCGCACTTACCGTTGGTAAGTTCGCCGGCGGCTTGGCGGCCAACGTCATCCCCGACACCTGCGTGCTCGAGGGAACGCTGCGCGGCTTTGATGTTGAGCTCATGGCTCACCTCAAGACCCGCATCGCGGAGGTCGTTAACGGCGTTGCCACGACCTATCGTACGCCGGCGACCATCGAGACGCTTTCGGATGTTCCGCCGCTTGTACTCGACAGCGATATGACTCAGGCGTCGCTTGGCTACGTGGGCGCAGTGCTGCCCAAGGCGGCTTTCTTGCCGCTTTTCCACGCCATGGCGAGTGAGGACTTCGCGCTTATCTCGAGCGAGATTCCGAGTGCGTACTTTACCGTGGGCGCGGCCGTAACCGACACGGACGAACACTTTGCCCAGCACCATCCCAAGGCGCGTTTTAACGATGCCGAGCTTCCTCTCGGCGCCGCGGCTTATGCCGCCGTCGCTTTGGGCTATATCGCCGACCACAAGGAGTAACTAATGCCCCAGCAGCGTAAGTTCTTCCCCGGCTGGCTCGTGGTGACCTCCGGCTTCGTGATCATGGCCACGTGCTACACGATTTTCGTCAACTGCATGAGCCTGTTCCAGCCGCTGATCGTCAGCGACCTGGGCATTTCCCTTGCGCAGTACAACATTTCCAACGCTATCTCCACCGTGGTGAGCGTCGTGGGTTCGCTCGTTATCGGCCATGTTGCCGATAAGGTGAGTGGCCGCGTATTGGGCTCGCTCACCGTTATCGCTACCTCGGCGGTGCTCGCGGGCATGAGCTTTGTGGGTGAGCTTTGGCAGGTCTATGTGCTCTTTGCCGTTTCGGGCTGCTTCGCTGTGGCCTCGACCCGTCTGCTCATTAGCCTGGTGACCGCCAACTGGTTTACCGCCAAACGCGGCCTTGCCATTTCCATCGCACTTTCGGGTTCGGGCTTTGGCGGAGCCATTCTCTCGCCGATCGTGAGCTCGCTTATCGTGAGTGTTGGCTGGCGCTCTGCGTTCCTGGTACTCGCTGCCGTCTGCATGGTGGCGGCACTGCCCATCACGGCCTATTCCT
This sequence comes from uncultured Collinsella sp., assembly GCA_902492755.1. GTDB lineage: Bacteria > Actinomycetota > Coriobacteriia > Coriobacteriales > Coriobacteriaceae > Collinsella. The sequence goes on from CABUNB010000027.1 coordinate 10,885, forward strand.
TCCGCACCAAGCCTTCCGAGATCGGCCTTAAGCCGCTCGGCGAGAACCCTGGCGATCCGTCCGTCTCGACGGCTGGCGACAAGGACGAGCACACGGCGCCCGAGGTTAGCGTCGGCTGGTCTCGTATCAAGAAGAGCCCGGCGTTTTGGCTGCTTGTCGTCGCCTTCCTCTTTATGGGTCTCGTTAACGGCGCCATCTTGCCCAACCAGGTCACCAACATGACGAGCGTTACCGTCAACGGCGCCAAGATCGTCACGGGCGGCCACGATCCCATGTGGGCAGGTACTGTGCTTTCGGCCTATATGGTTACCGTCGTTATCGCCAAGATCTCGCTCGGCGCGATCTATGACCGTTTTGGCCTGCGCTTTGGCAATATCCTTGGCTCCGTTGCGTGCATTATCGCCTGCGTGGCGCTGTGCTTCCCGACGACGGACCTCGGTCCCATTGTCGCCGCTGTGAGCTTTGGTATCGGAACGTGCATGGGCACCATCACGCCTACCATCGCCGCGTCCAAGCAGTTTGGCATGGCCGACCTCGGCAAGGTCACGGGCACCATTACCTCGCTCGAGATGGTCGGCGGCACCGTGGGCGCTATCGTCTCGGGCGTGCTGTTCGATGCCACGGGCTCCTTTGCGAGCACCTGGATCGTGTGCCTGGTGTGTTCTGCGGTCATGCTCGTATTCCTGTTGGCCTCGGAGCCCATCGCCGCCAAGCTGCGCGCAAGCGTGGCGGGGGAGTAGCGGGTCGCCGCCTATTCCTGTTTGCCTGTTCTGCCCGTGGCTGCCTTGGAAGCCGAATGGATGCTCGTACCATCATTCGGTTTCCAAGGCGGCCGCGGGCCTACGAAATGATCCCTATTCCTCCGTCCCCAAGGGATCACGTGATCCGAAGGGGACGGAGGAAAAGGGATCACAAACAGCGGCGGCGCGTCTGGCCGAACGAGTCCCCATACCCTCGTTCGGTCAGACGCGCCGCCGCTGTTTGTGTTTGTGCCGTATAATGACCATTATCTATGACGCGATACAAAAGAAAGGTGTTTGCCCATGCAGGCACAGAAGGCGGAGGGAACCCGCGACCTTATCGGCGCCGAGATGCGCGCCTGGCAAAAGATGCAGCAGATTGCTGCCGGCGTATTCGAGCCGTTTGGCTTTAAGCCCATCGAGACGCCTGCGATCGAGCAGGTGGACGTCTTTGTCCATGGCATCGGCCAGTCGACCGACGTCGTGCGCAAGGAGATGTTCCGCGTCTTTAGCGGCGCCAACCTGGAGCGCGTCTTTGCCGAGGGCACCGACACCAAGCTCAAGCCCAAGCAGCGCCTGGCGCTTCGTCCCGAGGGCACGGCCGGTGTGGTGCGTGCCGTCGTGGAGAACAACCTGGTGCCTCAGGGCTCCACGCCGTTTAAGGCGTACTACGCCGAGGCCATGTTCCGCGGCGAGCGTCCCCAGAAGGGCCGCCTGCGCCAGTTCCATCAGGTGGGCATCGAGTGGCTCGGCGCTCCCGATCCGGCGGCAGACGCCGAGTGCATCATCATGCTCATGGAGTTCTACAAGCGCCTGGGCTTCGACCTTTCCAAGCTCCGTCTGCTCATCAACTCGATGGGTGACGCCCAGTGCCGTCCGGCTTACCGCGAGCAGGTCAAGCAGTTTATCCTCGATCACGCAGACGAGATGTGCGACGAGTGCCGCGAGCGCGCCGAGCTCAACCCGCTGCGCGCCTTCGACTGCAAGAACGACCACTGCCGCGAGATCATGGCCAACGCGCCGCTGATGGGTGACAACCTGTGCGACGAGTGCCGCGAGCACTACGAGCAGGTCAAGCGCTATCTGGATGCCGCCGGTATCGAGTATGTCGAGGACCCCACCCTGGTGCGTGGTCTGGACTACTACACCCGCACCGTCTTTGAGGTCGAGGCCCCTGGCGCCGGTGTCGGCTCCATCGGTGGCGGCGGCCGCTATGACGGCCTGGTCGAGCTCGAGGGCGGCAAGCCCACGGCAGGCGTCGGCTTCGCTGTCGGTTTTGAGCGCGCCCTGCTGGCCCTGCAGGCCTTTGGCAGCGACCTGGGTGCCGAGGAGGCCCCGTGCGTCTATGTCGCCAACGCCGGCAAGGAGCTGCGCCAGAACGTCTTTGCCATTACGCAGGAGCTTCGCGCCGCAGGCATCGTGACCGAGGCCGACTATCAGGGCCGTTCGCTCAAGGCCCAGTTTAAGCAGGCCGATAAGGTGGGCGCCAAGCTCATCCTGGTCTTGGGCGGCGACGAGCTTGCCGCCGGCAAGGTCAAGGTGCGCGACATGGAGAGCCATGAAGAGGTCCTTGCCGATCTGGCCAACGTCGTCGAGGCGGTTCGCGAGCGCCTGTAGCGCATCTTTTTGAGCTGCGGACCCGCTTGGGTGTCCCGTCCATCGCGAGCGATTGTTACGGGGGTGTTTCGCATTTATGCGGAATGCCCCCGTTTGTGTATGCCGTCCACCGAGAAATACGACCATTTAGAGCAAAAACCCTTGCAATGCAGAAAATACTTTTGTGTGGTAAAGCGCAATCAGTGTCGAAAGTATTTCTCAAGCGCCTATAATAAATACCGCATGTTACGTGCATAGAAGGAGGAATGGGAGGAAACGTGGCTGAGAACCTAAGCAACCAGTCTGTACCCGAAGCCGCGGCGCGCGTCGCTGCCGTGGTCAACCGCCTCGTTAACCGAATCGGCTCGAATGCCGAGTCCAGGGAGCGTCTCGCCGAGATCGAGATCCCCGAGGAGCTGCGCGACAATCTGGCGCTGTTCCTGCGCCTGGAGCGTCGTGTGCTTAGCGAGTATGATCCTGAGATCGCGGACCTGTTCGACAAGATCCTGTCGGCCGAGATTGTGGCCAATGCCGGCAACCCCGGTACCCGCGCTGCCGACGAGGCCGTCGACGAGCAGGGCGTGCCCACCGCCGACGAGCCCACCGCCGTGGCATTCCGTGAGGTCGTCGATCTGATCGACAGTCTGCCGCTCGATAAGCAGCAGGTCATCGTTCGCGCCTTTACGAGCTTCTTCCACCTGGCAAACCTGTCGGAGGAGAACTACCGTGTGGCGCAGCTGCGCGAGCGCGAGGCCGGTGCGTCGACCGATACCGAGGTCGATCCCGCCAACGAGCTCACCGTCGCCTATCACCAGCTGGTGAATGAGCTGGGCGTCGAGGGCGCCAACGAGCTGCTCGGCAAGCTTGAGTTCCATCCCGTCTTTACCGCGCATCCCACCGAGGCCCGTCGCAAGGCCGTCGAGGGCAAGATTCGCCGTATCTCCAACCTGCTGGAGGAGCGTCCGCGTCTGGGCGGCTCCGACCTGGTGGAGAACGAGCGCCATATGCTGCAGGAGATTGACGCCCTGGTGCGTACGAGCCCCATCGCGCTCAAGAAGCCCACGCCGGTCGAGGAAGCCGATACCATCATCGACATCTTCGATAACACGCTGTTCGACGTCATCCCCGTTATCTATCGTCGCTTTGACGACTGGGTGCTGGGCGACAAGGCCGGTACCGTGCCGCCGCTGTGCCCGGCGTTTTTCCATCCCGGCAGCTGGATCGGTTCCGACCGCGACGGTAACCCCAACGTCACCGCCAAGGTGAGCCGTGAGGTCGCCGCCAAGTACTTCACCCACATGGTGCTCAAGCTCGAGGACAAATGCCGCCGCATCGGCCGCAACCTCACGCTCGAGGCCACCTACAGCAAGCCGTCTGCCGAGCTCATCAACCTGTGGAACCATCAGGTCGAGATGAGCACCCAGTACACCGCACGTGCTGAGCTGATCTCCGAGCACGAGCCGCATCGCGCCGTCATGCTCGTCATGGCCGACCGTCTGAACGCCACCGTGCGCCGTATCACCGATACCATGTACCACAGCGCCGATGAGTTCCTGGAGGACCTGCGTGTCGTCCAGCGCTCGCTGGCCGCCTGCGGTGCCGTCCGTGCTGCCTACGGCCCGGTCCAGACCATCATCTGGCAGGTCGAGTCCTTCGGCTTCCACATGGTCGAGATGGAGTTCCGTCAGCACTCCGTGGTGCACGCCCGCGCCCTCAAGGATATCCACGAGAACGGTATCCATGGCGACCTGCAGCCCATGACGCGCGAGGTCATCGATACCTTCCGCGCTATCGGCTCCATCCAAAAGCGTTACGGCAAGAAGATGGCGCACCGCTACATCATCTCGTTCACCAAGAGCGCCCAGCATGTGGCCGACGTCTTTGAGCTTGCCCACCTGTCCTTTGCACACGAGGAGGATGTCCCCGAGCTCGACGTGATTCCGCTGTTCGAGCAGCTCGAGGACCTCGAGGGCTGCGTCGACGTGCTCGACCAGATGCTTACGCTGCCCGTGGTGCAGAAGCGCCTTGCCCAGACCAACCGCCGCATGGAGGTCATGCTGGGCTATTCCGACTCCTCCAAGGATGCCGGTCCTACCACGGCCATGCTCGCGCTGCACTCCGCGCAGGAGCGCATTGCCAAGTGGGCCGAGAAGAACGATATCGACCTGGTGCTCATGCACGGTCGCGGCGGTGCCGTGGGCCGTGGTGGCGGTCCGGCCAACAAGGCCGTGCTGGCGCAGCCCAAGGGTTCGGTCAACTGCTTCTTTAAGCTCACCGAGCAGGGCGAGGTCATCTTTGCCCGTTACGGCAACCGCACGCTGGCTCAGCGCCATGTTGAGTCCGTTGCCGCCGCAACGCTTTTGCAGTCGGCCCCGAGCGTCGAGAAGACCAACACCGAGACCACGCAGAAGTTCTGGGATATGGCCGAGAAGCTCAACGCCGCAAGCCACGAGCGCTATCTGGACCTGCTGAACACCGAGGACTTTACACCGTGGTTCTCGACCGTGACGCCGCTGACCGAGGTCGGTCTGCTGCCGATCGGCTCGCGTCCCGCCAAGCGCGGCCTGGGTGCTAAGTCGCTCGACGACCTGCGTACCATTCCGTGGATCTTCAGCTGGAGCCAGGCGCGCATCAATCTGGCCGCTTGGTACGGCCTGGGCACCGCCTGCGAGCAGCTGGGCGACCTTGACCAGCTTAAGGCTGCCTACCAGGAGTGGCCGTTCTTCCGCACCTTTATCGACAACATCGAGATGTCGATCGCCAAGACCGACCAGCGCATCGCCAAGATGTATCTGCACCTGGGCGATCGCCAGGATCTGTCCGAGAAGGTCTTTACCGAGATGCAGCTCACCCGTAAGTGGGTCCTTGCCATCGTCGGTGATGAATGGCCGCTGCAGCGTCGTCGCGTGCTCGGCTGCGCCGTCCGCGTGCGTAACCCCTATGTTGACGCCCTATCCATCGCCCAGGTTCGCGCCCTTCGCGAGGTGCGTATGAACCAGGACGAGATGGCCGAGGAGAAGAAGGCCGAGTACATGAGCCTGATTCTTTCGACTGTGACCGGCGTCTCGGCAGGACTGCAGAACACGGGGTAATCGATAGCCCTGTAGTCGTTCGGGCCCGCCATCAGTTTACTTTTAAGCACGTCCTCGGACATGCAAGAAGCCCTCGCTGCGCACTTCGTGCGGCGAGGGCTTCTTGCGTCCTGCGGAGTGTGCCTAAAAGTAAGCTAATGGCGGGCCCTGCGATGTCCGGTCTTCGACGGATTACTGGCTGAGAGAAGAATGGCGCGCTTCGCGCGTTTTGGATGGGGTCTGTCCCGGCGGCGCGTGCGGCGCTTTCGCGCCTAGCGCCTTATCGGTCGGGATTGAGATGCTTTTGGCGCTTCGCGCATTTCGACTGCGGCGGCCGCGACCCTTTGGGATCGCGGCCATTTTTTGTACCGCTTAAATGTGAACGTTCTGTTAACGGGTTGGTGGGTGGTTGGTTGTTATCGGTGAGCGGCGTATCCTTCCTACGGTTTATCTAGTGTGTTAGATGAAAGGAAGAGGGCGCTCGTCGTTGTTTGAATGTGAATTGCCGTTTGACCACAAGAAGCTGCATCTGGAGCTTGAGGACAAGAACTTCGCAGGTGTGATGGAGGGTCATCAAAACGAGTTTGAGACTACGAAAACGCAGCAAGAGCTGGTAGAAGAGTCGCTGGCTAATCCTTATGGCTCGTCTTCGCTCGAGGAGCTTTGTGCTGGCAAGAAGGATATCGTTATCATCAGTTCTGACCATACGCGTCCGGTTCCCTCGCGCGTGACGATGCCTATTCTGCTGCATCACATTCATACTGCTGCGCCCGAGGCTCGCGTTCGTATTCTGGTTGCGACTGGTATGCACCGTCCCTCGACGCATGAGGAACTCGTCGACAAGTATGGCGAGGAGATCGTTGCCAACGAGGAGATCGTCATGCATGTCGCGACCGACGACAGTATGATGAAGAAGATCGGTACTCTGCCTTCTGGTGGCGAGTGCATCATCAACAAGATCGCCGCCGATTGCGATCTGCTGCTTGCCGAGGGCTTTATCGAGCCGCACTTCTTTGCCGGCTTCTCCGGCAGCCGTAAGTCCGTGCTGCCCGGTATTGCTAGCTACAAGACCATCATGTACAACCACAACGGTCAGTTTGTGAACGATTCCCATTCGCGTGCCGGCAACCTGTGCCACAACCACGTGAGCGAGGACATGTTTGCCGCTGCCGAGATGGCCCACCTTGCCTTTGTGCTCAATGTGGTGCTCAACGGTAAGCACGAGGTCATCGGTTCCTTTGCCGGTGATATCCACAAGGCCCACGAGGCTGGCTGCGAGTTCGTGAAGAGCCTTGCCGGCGTCGAGTCCGTCGAGTGCGAGATCGCCATCACCACCAACGGCGGCTATCCGCTCGACCAGAACATCTACCAGGCCGTGAAGGGTATGTGCGCTGCCGAGGCGACGCTTCCCGAGGGCGGCGTGATTATCGACGTCGCCGGTTGCGCCGACGGCCACGGTGGCGAGGGCTTCTACCACAACATCGCCGACAACGATCCGGCTGAGTTCGAGCGCGCCTGCATCGACCGTCCCAAGGACGAGACCCTGCCTGACCAGTGGACGAGCCAGATCTTCGCCCGCATTCTGGCACATCACCCTGTGATCATGGTCACCGATCTGTGCGATCACCAGATGATCAAGGACATGCACATGACCCCGGTCAACACCCTCGAGGAGGCGCTCAAGCTCGCCTTCGAAATGAAGGGTGCAAACGCCAAGGTTGCCGTTATTCCCGATGGCCTGGGCGTTGTCGTCGCGCAGCACTAGCGCGCGACTCAAACGAATCGTTTATAACCGACAAGAAAGATAAGGTTTTATGCTTACCAAACTCCTGTGCGAATTCGGCGCGACGGCCCTCATGATTGTCTTTGGCGTGGGCGTGCACTGCGATACCGTGCTCAAGGGCACCAAGTATCAGGGCTCCGGCCATATGTTTGCCATCACCACCTGGTCTTTTGGCATTTCGGTCTGCCTGTTTGTCTTTGGCGGCGCCGTGTGCATGAACCCCGCCATGGTACTTGCCCAGTGCATCGTCGGCCTGGTGCCGTGGAGCAGTTGCATCCCCTTCATGGTTGCTGATACGCTCGGCGGCTTTGTGGGCGCCGTAATCGCTTGGCTTATGTATGCCGATGAGTTCAAGGCTTCCGAGGGCGTCGTCGACCCCATTGCCCAGCGCAACATCTTCTCGACCAACCCCACCACCGAGGGTACGAACTATGCCCGTAACTTCTTCTGCGAGGCTATCTGCACCTTTGTGTTCATCAGCGCCATCCTTGCTGCCGCTAGCCGCGCCGGCGAGAACGTTTTGATGCTCGCCATCTGCGTCGGTCTGATCGTTTGGGCCGTTGGCATGGGCATGGGCGGCATCACCGGCTTCGCCATGAACCAGGCTCGTGACCTTGGTCCTCGCATGGCCTATCAGGTGCTGCCGATCAAGAACAAGGCCGACAACAACTGGAAGTACGGCCTGCTCGTTCCTGGCATTGCTCCGTTTGTCGGTGCCGCTCTGGCCGCACTGTTTGTGCACGGTTTCTTGGGCATGTTCTAGTCCAAGACAATTGATATAACGCCCGGGTCCGGCATAGGTTAACTTTCCGCCGCGTCCTCGGACATGCAAGAAGCTCCCGCTGCGCACTTCGTGCGGCGGGAGCTTCTTGCGTCCTGCGGAGTGCGGCGGAAAGTTAACCTATGCCGGACCCTGCGGGAATCCAGTTGCGTTCGAACAAGCAACCAACATATGTATCTGAATTTGGATGTGGTGGGCACTTTGTTGTTAGGCGCTTTGAGGTGCGAGTGACACTTTGGGATGCGTGGCGCCTTGGGGTGGGGCGGTGCTTTGGGATGAGAGGCTTACTTACTTAGTTGAAGAGGGGTTTTATGGCTGATAGGTAATCTTTTGCCACATCGGCCTTATCTGCTTGGAAATTGTGCCAGGCCCACCATTGGACGGTTGCTACGAAGCTTGAGGCTATGTGGTGTAGTAGGAAGCTTCGGTCCATGGTGGCGGCGGGGCCGTTTGGGTCGGTAGGGACGGTTTCGGCTGCGCGCGACATGATGGTCTTGCGTAAGCAGTCGGCGAAGACGCGTGAGCCGGCACCGGCTACGAGGGCGCGTACGCCCTGACGACGATCCCAGAGGTTGTTGAGGATATGCTCGACTTGCACGAGTGGGTCGTCGAGCGGCGTACCATCGTCGTCGAGGGCGTGGGCGCAGATGTCGCTCACGAGCTCGGACAGTAGGTCGTCTTTGCTCTTAAAGAGGCCGTAGAATGTGGCCCGACCAACATGGGCACGAGCGATGATGTCGCCGACGGTAATCTTGCCGTAATCCTCTTCGCGTAGCAGCTCGGAGAACGCTGCAACGATGGCAGCGCGGCTTTTTTCTTTGCGGGCATCCATGGCTATGCATCCACGTGAACGAGTAGACAACGGAGCGTGCCGGAGCAACCCTCGTAGGGGCGCTTGCCGGCGCCGTAGCCGACGGCTTCGATGTGGTAGCGTGAGGGCAGTTGGTCGGACGTGCGCAGCGCGGTGACGATGGCGGCGCCCGTGGGCGTCACGAGCTCGCCGGCGACCGGTGCGGGCGTGAGGGCGATATTGCCCGCCTGGCATAGGTTGACGACAGCGGGGACGGGAATGGGCATAAGGCCGTGGGCACAGTGGATGGTGCCGTGGCCCTCGGAGAGCGACTCGACGACAATATCCTCGATGCCCAGGTCATCGAGGCAGATGGCGACCGAGCAGATGTCAACGATGGAGTCGACGGCGCCCACCTCGTGGAACAGGACAGTGTCGGGCGTTTTGCCGTGAGCCTTGGCCTCGGCAGCGGCGAGTACGGAAAAAATGGCGAGGGCGCGACGCTTGGCGCCATCGCTTAGCTGCGAGCCGTCGATGATGGCGGTGACGTCCGCCAAAGAACGGTGGTGATGGTGGTGGGCGTGATGATGGTCCTCGTGGCCATGACCGTGGTCCTCATGGCCATGCTCGTGGCAGTGCTCGTGTTCGTGCTCGCCATGGTCATGATGGTGGTGATCATGCTCGTGTGCGTGCTCGGCAGCTGCTTCGTTGCCGTAGAGCCAGGCCATATCGTGATCGTGGTTCTCGAGCTCCTCTGCAAGCTGGACGTCGAAATCGCAGGCGTCGATGCCATGCTTGTTCGCTCGCGTGACGGCAATCGTAAAGCCGTCGACCGGCAGCGTGGCAAGCTGTTCGCGCAGGTGCCCCTCGCTGGCGCCCAGGTCTAGCAGGGCTGCGACGGTCATATCGCCGCTGATGCCCGAGGTGCCGTCGATGATAAGCGTGTGCTGATGGTTGGACATGGAATGCTCCTTAACGGGCGCAGGGTGTGCCGGCGCTCAGATGATTGATAAGACTTGCCTGGTAGGCGGCACCGAAGCCGTTGTCGATATTGACGACCGAAACGCCGCTGGCGCAGGAGTTGAGCATGGCGAGCAGCGCGGCTACGCCACCAAAACTCGCGCCGTAGCCCACGCTGGTGGGAACGGCGATGACCGGACAGCTCACCAGACCGCCGATAACGCTTGCCAACGCGCCCTCCATGCCGGCGATGGCGATGACCACCTGCGCCTGAGCAAGTTCCTCGGCATGCGCGAGCAGGCGGTGCAGGCCGGCGACACCTACGTCGTAGAGGCGGTCGACCTCGTTGCCATAGAACTCGGCCGTCAGTGCCGCCTCTTCGGCGACGGGCAGGTCGCTCGTGCCGGCGCAGGCGACGACGATGCGTCCGTTACCGGTGGGGGAGGGCTTGCCACCCACCAGGGCGAGCTGGGCGTCCGGGACATATCCCAGGTCGATGTCGTTGCTGAGAAGCTCAGAGGTACGGGCTGCTTTTTCGCTGTCCAGGCGCGTGACCAGGATGCGCTCCTGACCGGCATCGTGCAGCGCTTCGATAATGGCGGCAATTTGCTCGGCGGTTTTACCGGCACCGTAGACAACCTCGCCGGCCCCCTGGCGCACCCCGCGCGAAAGATCGAGCTGCGCAAAACCCAGATCGGCGGTTGGCGCCGTCTGGATGCGTGTGAGGGCGACTGCCGGGTCGACTGATCCGCCGGCAACATCGCTCAGCAGCTGCTCAAGATCTCGCTTATCCATATATGTTCCCTTCGACGGCGCAAAGTCTAGCACTCAAAGGGTATGTTTCCGAACACTAAGACAAAATTGTTCGGAAACTATAGGACGGACTGATTCAATTGTTAGACGGATCGGCTAGTCGCGCAGGATGATGTCCATGGCGAGCATCAGGTTGCGCTCGTCGATGGCAAACGGGGCGGCTTCGCGCGTCTTGGGCTTGGCGCAAAACGCGATGCCCGTGCCCGCGGCCTGGATCATGGGGATGTCGTTTGCCCCGTCGCCAATAGCGACCGTGTGGGCCATGTCGACGCCGCACTCAACTGCCCAGTCCAGCAGCTGGATGAGCTTGGACTCCTTGGTCACAATCTCGGCAGCCAACTTACCGGTAAGCTTGCCGTCCACGACCTCCAGGCGGTTGGCCAGGCAAAAATCGATGCCCGCGGCGGCTGCGATCTTGTCAGCGACCTCGTGGAAGCCGCCGCTTACCACGCCGACCTTCCAGCCCTTGCTGTGTGCCGAGCGCACAAGCTCTAACGCGCCGGGGGTAAATGTCACGCGCTCAAAAGTGCGCTCGAACACGCTCTCATCCAAGCCGGCAAGCAGCCCCACGCGCTCCTCGAGCGCTTGCTTAAAGTCCAGCTCGCCGCGCATGGCGCGTTCGGTGATCTGCGCCACCTGCTCGCCCACGCCTGCCTCCTCGCCCAAAAGATCGATGACCTCCTGGTTGATGAGCGTGGAGTCGATATCCATAACAATGAGGCGTGCAGTCATGACGGGCCTTTCCAAGTGCTGTTTTATTGGGGCATATTGTCGCACGTGACGAGCGCGGGCGGGTGCCGCGGTGCGTCAATTGTTTCGTCTCCGTCAAGTCTTTGGGCAGGAGCTACTTTTCCGCGGCACATCGACACAGGTGCGATAAGATAGAACGCCATGTCTGGCTGCGCGGTTTACGCAGGCTGGGCAAATCTGTACGACGCCGCCCGGAACGACACGGGGCGGCACAGATCCATAAAGGAGGATCACTGGTATGAGCCAGACCCGTCCCATCGACGAGCATTCCATGCACACCCGTACCTGCGGCGAGCTTCGCCGCGAGAACGTGGGCGAAGAGGTCACCCTCACCGGTTGGGTGAGCCGTCGCCGCGACCACGGCGGCCTTATCTTCTGCGATCTTCGCGACCGCGAGGGCATCACGCAGCTCACCTTCGACCCCGAGCACTCCGACGGCGACGCCTTTAAGATCGCCGAGACCATGCGTCCCGAGTGGCCCATCAAGATCCACGGCGTCGTGCGCTCCCGTGGCGAGGAGACCACCAACACCAAGCTCGCGACCGGCGAGATCGAGGTCCTGACCGACCACGCCGAGGTTCTCAACACGTCCGTCACCCCGCCGTTCCAGATCGAGGACGGCATCGAGACCAGCGAGGACACCCGCCTGCGCTATCGCTATCTGGACCTCCGCCGTCCCGAGATGATGGCCAACCTCAAGCTGCGCTCCGACTTTACCTTTGCCATTCGCGAGGCACTGCACAACCGTGAGTTCATGGAGGTCGAGACGCCCTCCCTGTTCAAGTCCACGCCCGAGGGCGCCCGCGACTTCATCGTTCCCAGCCGCATCCAGCCGGGCAACTTCTACGCCCTGCCGCAGTCCCCGCAGCTTCTGAAGCAGCTGCTCATGGTCGGTGGCGTTGAGCGCTACTACCAGGTTGCCAAGTGCTTCCGCGACGAGGACCTGCGTGCCGACCGTCAGCCCGAGTTCACCCAGGTCGATATCGAGATGTCCTTCGTGGACCAGAACGACGTCATGAGCGCGCTCGAGGAGGTCCTGGCCGATGCCTTCGGCCGCATGGGCGTCGAGATGCCCACGCCGCTGCGTCGCATGGACTATTGGGAGGCCATGGACACCTATGGCTCCGACAAGCCCGATACTCGCTACGGCATGCACCTGGTCGACCTGACCGACATCTTTGCCAACTCCAAGTTCAAGGTCTTTGCGACTGCTGCAAACGAGGAGGGCTCTGTCGTCAAGGCCATCAACGCCAAGGGCGCCGGTGCCTGGGCACGTGCCAAGATCGATAAGCTCGCCGGCGTGGCCTCCACGTTTGGCGCCAAGGGCCTGGCCTGGATCGCCTTCCGCGAGGATGGCTCCATCAACAGCCCCATCGTCAAGTTCTTCTCGGACGAGGAGATGGCCGCTCTGCGTGAGCGCATGAACGTCGAGCCCGGCGACCTTGTGATGTTCGCCGCCGGTCCGCGCCTGCTCTCTGACGAGATCCTGGGCGGCATGCGTTCCCACATGGCTAACGCGCTCGAGATCAAGCGCGAGGGCCACGACTTCCTGTGGGTCGTCAACTTCCCGCTGTTCCACTGGGACGAGGATCGCAAGGCCTATGCTGCCGAGCACCAGCCCTTTACCCTGCCGACCGAGACCGACATCGCCAAGATCGAGGCCGACCCGCTGGCAGCCGGTTCCTACACCTACGACTTTGTCATGGACGGCTTTGAGGCCGGCGGCGGCGGTATGCGTATCCACAACGCCGAAATGCAGATGTCCATGCTTAAGCTTCTGGGCTTTACCGAGGAGCGCGCCGAGTCTCAGTTCGGCTTCCTCATGGAGGCCCTCAAGTTTGGTGCACCCCCGATGGGCGGTTTTGCTCTGGGTCTGGACCGCGTGTGCATGCTGCTCACCGGCTCCGACTCCATTCGCGACGTCATGGCGTTCCCCAAGACGGCCAGCGGCTCCGACCTCATGTCGGGCGCTCCGAGTGCCGTTTCCGGCGCCCAGCTCAAGGACGTCAGCCTGCGCCTGATGTAGGCGAGCGGCAACATATTGCCCGTAACGAGGGAAGGACGTGTGCCTTCCCTCGTTTTTTGTGGGACGGGGGTGCGCCGGTAACGTACAATAACTACCACGTGGCTGGGTTTGCCGGCCGAATGTGCGATGCCGCGGGAGGGGACATGGTCGAGTTTACAAAGACGATTAAAGATCCGTTGGGACTGCATGCCCGCCCGGTTGCGCTGCTTTACGACATCATTGCCAAGCATCGTAGCAACGTATCGGTCAGTATCGGCGATCGCCATACCGACGGCCGCGATGTAATGGGGCTCATGGCTCTCTACGGCGAGTGCGGCGAGGACATCATCTTCCGCGTTTCGGGCGTAGACGAGGCTTCCTGCGTCACGTCGATCAGAAACCTCTCGCTCTAAGCATGACAGGGCGCGGCAAAGGACAGCTCTTTGCCGCGCCTTTTTGTTTCGTATAGGAAACTTTTTCGGAATCTAAATGGGGACCCTTTCCAAAAAGTTAACCACGTGCTAGTTTACTAAAGCGAACATAGATGTGGTTAACTTTTACCGCGTCGATGTTGAGGACGAACTGACGTTAGGAGCCACTCATGTCTTGCGGACCGCAGATGCCGGCAATGCCGCTTTCGATGGTAAAAGCGGGCGAAACCGTGCGCGTGTCTCGTGTAAAGGGCAATGAGGATATGAAGCACCACCTCAAGGACCTCGGCTTTGTCGAGGGCAGCGAAATTCACGTGGTGAGCTCGAGTGGCGCCAATATCATCGTCACGGTGCTGGGCGCACGCTTTGGTATCGATTCCAAGGTTGCCATGCACATCATGACCGTCAGTTAGTCCGCAGCATTTAAAAAACCGAAAGGGGGACAAGTAAATGAAGACGTTGGGTGACGTTAAGGTGGGCGAGAGCTCCACCATCGTCAAGCTTCACGGTGAGGGTGCGCTTCGCCGCCACCTTATGGACCTGGGGCTCATCAAGGGCACTTCGTTCAAGGTCGTAAAGGTTGCACCGCTCGGAGATCCGGTCGAGATCAACGTGCGTGGCTACGAGCTCTCCATCCGCAAGGAGGAGGCTGCCGTCGTCGAGGTCCAGTAAGGGCCGGCGGCACATATTTCTGCAGATAAAGTTAGGTTTTTCTAACTTAATGCAGCATCTTTGAAGCACATTATCCAGCCTGCGCGGAGAAAGCAGCGCGGGCACACAAGGAAGAAGGATTGAATGGCGGATTCTCAGATCCATGTCGCGCTGGCGGGTAACCCCAACTGCGGCAAGACCACGCTTTTCAACCTGATCACCGGCGCCAACGGCTACGTTGGCAACTGGCCCGGCGTCACGGTTGAGAAAAAGGAGGCCAAGCTCCTAAGCGACAAGAGCGTCACGATTACGGACCTCCCCGGCATCTACTCGCTTTCCCCCTATAGCCCCGAGGAGCAGTGCTCGCGCGATTACCTCATGAGCGGCGAGCCCGATGTCGTCGTCCAGGTGGTCGACGCCACCAACTTGGAGCGCAACCTGTACCTGGCGCTTCAGGTTATCGAGACCGGCCTGCCCGTGGTCGTTGCCCTCAACATGGCCGACTTGGTCGAGAAGAACGGCGATAAGATTGACACGGACAAGCTGTCCAAGAAGCTCGGTTGCCCGGTCATGATGATCTCGGCCCTTAAGAACAAGGGCATCAAGGAGCTGTTCGAGCAGGTCAAGAAGTCCGCTGCTTCCAAGGGCCAGGTGCCGGAGCATAAGTTCGATTCCTCCATCGAGGACGTTCTGGACCACATCGAGAACAACCTGCCGGCGAGCGTTCCCGCCAACAAGCGTCGCTACTACGCTGTCAAGCTGTTTGAGCGCGATGCGGACGCCTGCAAGCTCATCAACCTTACCAAGGAGAAGGCCGCTCGCGTGGAGCAGCTGGTCGCCCAGTGCGAACAGGACTGCGACGACGACGCCGAGTCCATCATCACCGGCGAGCGCTATGGCGTGATTGCCCACATTATCGACGAGTGCATGACCAAGGCTCCGGCCAAGATGAGCACCTCCGAGAAGATCGACCGCGTGGTTACCAATCGTATCCTGGGTCTGCCGATTTTTGTGGTCATCATGTTCTGCGTGTACTACATTGCCGTTTCCACCCTGGGCGGCACGGTGACCGACTTTACCAACGACCAGCTCTTCGGCACCGACGGCTGGTATGTGCTCGGCCAGGGTCGCGACGCCTACGATGAGGCTGTCGAGGCCGCGGGCGACGACGCCGATTCGATTGACCCGGCGGAGTACGGCCCCTATGTCCCGGGTATCACCACCGCGGTGCATGACGCTCTCGTGGCGGGCGGTACCGAGGACGGTGGTCTGGTCGATTCGCTCGTCTGCGACGGCATCGTGGCTGGCATCGGCGCCATCATGGGCTTCGTCCCGCAGATGTTCCTGCTCTTTGTGATGCTGTCTTTCTTGGAGGACTGCGGTTACATGGCCCGCGTCGCCTTCATCATGGACCGCGTGTTCCGCCGCTTTGGCCTGTCCGGTAAGTCCTTTATCCCCATGCTCGTGTCCTCGGGCTGCGGCGTCCCCGGCGTCATGGCCACCAAGACCATCGAGAACGAGAAGGACCGCCGCATGACGGTCATGACCACCACGTTCATCCCTTGCGGCGCCAAGCTGCCGATCATCGCCCTGCTCATGGGTTCCATCATTGGCGACTCTTCTACTACCGCTGCGTGGATCAGCCCGCTCTTCTACTTCCTGGGCGTCTTTGCCGTCATTGCCTCGGGCCTCATGCTCAAGAAGACCAAGCTCTTCGCCGGCCGCCCGACGCCGTTTGTTATGGAGCTTCCTGCCTACCACTTCCCGGCGATCCGCTCTTGGGCGCTGCACGTGTGGGAGCGCTGCTTCGCCTTTATCAAGAAGGCCGGCACGGTCATCTTTGCGTCCACCGTCGTCGTTTGGTTCCTCTCCAACTTTGGTAGCTACAACGGCGCCTTTGGCTACCTGCCTTCCATGGAGGGCATCCCCGAGGAGTTCATGGATTACTCCGTGCTTGCCATGTTCGGCAACCTGGTCGCTTGGATCTTCGCCCCGCTCGGCTTTAGCACCTGGCAGGCCACCGCACTGACCGTCTCGGGCCTCGTTGCCAAGGAGAACGTCGTCGCCACCGCCGGCTCGCTGCTCTCTGTCGCCGACGCCGGCGAGACCGACCCGAGCCTGTGGACCGCGTTTGCGGCTATGTTCCCGACCATGGGCGCTTGCGTCGCCTTTGGTGCCTTCAACCTGCTGTGCGCTCCGTGCTTTGCCGCTATCGGCACCATCCGTAACCAGATGAACTCCGGTAAGTGGACCGCGATTGCCATCGGCTACGAGTGTGCCTTTGCTTGGGTCATCGGCCTGTTCATCAACCAGTTCTACAACCTGCTTGTCCTTGGCCAGTTTGGTATCTGGACGGTTGTGGCCATTGTGCTGTTGGTTGCGATGCTCTTTCAGATCTTCCGTCCCATGCCCAAGCACGCTTGGACCGACGAGGACGAGACCAACGCCGCTTCCGCCGCAGTTTCCGCTTAAGTCCGAATAAGGATCGGCCCCTTTCCACGAGCCCGGGTGTCCCAGCGACACTCGGGCTTTTTGGTGGGGGAGATGTGGCGTTTCCGCAGATAAAACTGACCAAAATAAACCTGTCCCTTTTTGGTAGGTGGAGAATGGGGTAAAGTAAGTGATGGTTAACTAGAGGAGGCTTGCTATGGCACCTATCGATATTGTTGTACTGGCTGTTATCGGTATTGCGTTTGTCGCGGTATGCGTGCGCATCTACCGCAAGGGCACCTGCGCCGACTGCGCTCAGGGTGGCGTTTGCACGGGGCATTGCTCCAACAAAAAGACGTGCGCCGCACTTAAGGGCGTAGACAAAATCGCCGAAGACCTGGGCCGCGGTATTCATTAGCCGACCGGCGTTTGGGCATGTTTGACTACGGATACGGCGGTTGCTGATACGATAGGTACGTTAGCAACTGCCGCCGAGCGGCTCAAACGAAAGGAAGCCTGTATGGAGTCCTCTGCCTACCCGATGCTCTTTAGCCCGATCAAGGTCGGTGCAACCGAGGTCAAGAACCGCGTCTTTATGCCGCCGGTATCTACTAACCTGGCCGATCACGGCTATGTGACCGACGACTTGGTCGATCATTACCGTGCCCGTGCCAAGGGCGGCGTGGGCCTCATCATCACCGAGGTCGTGACGGTCGAGCCTACCTATACCTATCTGCCGGGTGACATGTGCTGCTACGACGACACGTTTATCCCCGGCTGGGAAAAGCTCGCCGCGGCCGTCCACGAGTACGGCTGCAAGATCATGCCGCAGCTCTTCCACCCCGCCTACATGGCCTTTAACATTCCGGGCACGCCTCGCCTGATCGCCCCGTCTTTTGTGGGCCCGTCCTATGCCCGCGAGGCGCCGCGTCCCATCACGGTCGATGAGATCCACGAGCTCACGCATCAGTTCGGTGACGCCGCCGTGCGTATGCAGAAGGCTGGCGTCGATGGCGTCGAGGTCCATGCGGCACACGCCCACGGCATGCTCGGCGGCTTTTTGACTCCACTCTACAACAAGCGTACCGACGAGTACGGCGGCTCGCTCGACGCCCGCATGCGCTTCCTGCTCGAGGTCATCGCCGAGATTCGCGAGCGCTGCGGTAAGGACTTTATCATCGACGTCCGTATCTCGGGCGATGAGTACACCGATGGCGGTCTGACCCTCAACGACATGATCTACGTCTCGCGTCGCCTGGAGAAGGCCGGCGTCGACATGATTCATGTGTCGGGCGGCACCACCATCAAGCGCGGCTCCGCAATTCCCGCCGCCGGTACGCAGCAGGCCTCGCACGCCGCCTGCTCGCGCGAGATCAAAAAGCACGTCAACATTCCTGTCGCCACGGTCGGCCGCATTAACGAGGCCTGGATCGCCGAGGAGCTGATCGAGGACGGCGCCGCCGACATCTGCATGATGGGCCGCGCCAATCTGTGCGATGCCGAGTTCTGCAATAAGGCCGCTGCCGGCAACGCCGACGACATCCGTCCCTGCATCGGCTGCCTGCGCTGCTTGAACGGCATCATGTTTGGCAAGCGCATCTCCTGCACCGTCAACCCGGACGTGGAGCGCGACGAGGCCGGCTACGAGCCTGCCGCCGAGGTCAAGAACGTGCTCGTTGTGGGCGCTGGTCCTGCGGGCATGGAGGCAGCCTACATTGCCGCGAAGCGCGGCCACAACGTGGTGCTCGTGGATAAGCAGGACGAGCCGGGCGGCGAGATGTGTATCGCAGCCGTTCCGCCGGCAAAGCAGGAACTCACCCGCGTGATCAAGTATCAGTATCGTCGCCTGGCCGAGGCCGGCGTGAAGTGCGTATTTGGCACCGAGCTTACTGCCGAGGACATTCAGCGTGACTACGCCGGCTACGAGGTCGTCCTGGCTTATGGCGCCGAGCCCATCGCTCCGGCCTTCATGCAGGGCTTTAAGCAGGTTATGACGGCCGATGACCTGCTGGGCGGCAAGGCTTTCCCGGGCAAGAAGATCGTCATCGTGGGCGGCGGCACCGTCGGCTGCGAGACGGCCGATTACCTGGCCCCGTTGGTCAATGACCTGTCGCCGGCCAACCGCGATGTCACCGTCATCGAGATGACCAAGACGCTCGCCGCCAACGAGGGTGGTGCCGGTCGCGCGGTGCTCATCACGCGCATGCTCTCCAAGGGTGTCCACGTGCTGACCGAGGCCAAGGTGACCGAGATTACCGAGGATACCATCAGCTACGAAAAGGACGGCGAGGTCCACACCATCACCGGTGCCGATACGCTGGTGCTTGCCATGGGCTATCGTCCCAATACCAAGCTGGCCGACGACCTTGCCGCCGCCGGTGTTGCCACCCACGTGCTGGGCGATGCCAACAAGTGCGGCAACATCCGCGACGCCATCGGCGATGGCTACAAGGTCGCCTGCGAGCTCTAATCAACCCCTTGGTGCATGGGGGCCAGGTTACTTTGCGCTAAGTTGATGCATGTAAACCTGACCCCATTGCACCATTTGATAAAACGCAAGCGGCCGCCGCTTTCGCGTTTTATCAAAGAAAGATCATTGTCGAGCCTTAAATGCCTTTTGTCTGTGCGTCTTCCGCAATCATGTTGCGGTTGTAGACCAGGTGCAGATACATCGCATCGTGAGCGGCGGTGGGGTTGCGTGCCTCGATGGCGTCGGCCACACCGTGGTGCGTGCGGATAGTCTCCTCGACGAGCTTTTTGCCCGTTACGTCGATAAAGAGGGGGACAGATGCCTTGAGCACGCCCATTAGGCGAGGAACGACGAGGTTGCCGCCATCCCAGGGCGGCTTCATGGAGTAGCGCCCGTATGCATCGAATTTCTCCTCTCATAGATGCGTGGCACAAAGGCCGCGAGTTCATACGAGCTCGGGGCCTTTTTCGTTTGGATTGCGGACGTATTGCCGGACGAAAACCGTTTACGTCTGGCATTAACCGTACGAAAGCGATATTTACGTCTCAAATCAAGACGCAAATAAGACGAAAAGCGTTTGCGTCTGGTTCTAAACCGCACGCAAGCGGTTTTCGTCTTGCAGAGCGCTGGCCGTCTTTATAGCTCGGCCTTCAGTTCGGCTTTGTGATCGTTGAGATACTCACGCATGTAGGGGATGGCGAACGACACTTTGCCATACGAGGGTGCCTCGATAATCGATTCTCTTAGCAGGCGACTGCGGATGGAACTCACCTGTTGAGGTGTTTTGTTTAAGTCATCGGCAACCATGCTGGTCGAGCATGTCTGTCCCAGCGAGGCCATGCTCAAAAGATAAGCGATGCACGTGGGTGGAATGCGCTGCAGCGCGGGTTCAATTACCATGGCACAGAATCGTTCGCGTGCTGTGGCGATACCGCGTTTTGCCTCTTCCTCTCCGATAACAGACATATGGGCGCGCTTGGCTAACTGCCATGCGTAGTAACCGACAAGTTGGATCATAAAAGGATAGCCTTGCGTCGCCTCGGCAAGTTGGCCTGCAATACCTGGCTGCAGCTCCATGCCAGACGCTTCGATGGTTTCCTCGAGGGAATACGAAACCTCGGTTACTGCTACCGCTTTGAGGCCAAAGGGAAGTGCACGGCGTAAGAACGTGAGTGTTTTGCCGTTGATGACGCTTTCGATCATCGAGGGCAGCCCTGCAAAAACGAAGGCGACATCAAGGTCTTCACCGATAATCTGTTGAATTGCAACGGAGAGCGTTCGGACCTCGTCGAGTTCGGCATCTTGAACCTCATCAAGGGTGATGAGCAGGCCGTTTCCGTTCTTAGAGATTGTCTGAGCCATTGCATCGCGCAGCGATGGACCGATTCGCTCAATGTCTATGCTGCCAAGAGATATGCCGGCGACAGCGGGTTCGAATCTGGCGTGTTTGGCCTGGAGCTTGGGCTGGAGCTGTTCAAGAATGCGCTGACAGAGCCCTTCGGTTGCGACCTCTTTTATGACTGTCCAGCCACGGGCTTGCGCCAAGCGTGAGCACTCGTCAAGGAGGACCGTCTTGCCCGTTCCGCGGACGCCGGATATGCGCATAAGACGCCCCGGGGCACCAGGTCCGTTGACGAGCCCCTCGTTAAATTCTTCAAGCACGTCCTCACGGCCGATAATCGTAGGAGGTGTTTTACCCGCCGTGGGCTTAAAGGGATTTGTCTGCATACGCGCCGCCTCTGCTTAAGTTATAGCAAGATATAGCAAAGTATAGCAAGATATAGCAAAGTATAGTGAGATATAGCAACCCGTATTGCGCGCCTTGATTATCAACCGTCCGTATTTCACAGCAACTTATAACAGACTCGGGGTGCCAATTTGGGGTGCAGTAGTGCTGCGCCACGAAAAGGGCCTATCTACTACGTTTAAGCCGCAGGGGTCAACCATAGTCGGCTTTTTCGAAAATCGACAAGCTGTCTACCTGCACTGATAATTGTTCTCGGGGGAAGCGGGCACTGCGGGGCGCGGCAACGGCGCGCGATTTCCGCGTCGCAGCGCTACCCTGATGCTGAAAGCCGGGGCGATGAC
>CABUNB010000028.1 GCA_902492755.1 uncultured Collinsella sp.
CGCAAAAAGTAAGCCAGCCTGCGCATAAGCGCAAAAGGAGCCCCGCATGGATTGCCCGGTCACCGCTCGTCCCACCGTTATCGTTATCTCCGACTCGCTCGGCGATACCGCTTGTGAGGTGGTGCTTGCGGCGTCCGGGCAATTTGATGAAGGGGCTTTTCGCGTTTTGCGCCTGCCTAAGGTGACCTCCGTGGAGCAGGTCAAGTCATTTGTGGGGCCGCGCGTCGATGCCGACCATCGCGATATCGCCGTGTTCCATACCATCGTCGACCCGGCCCTTCGTGCTCGCGTACTCGACTACTTGGGCATGCTGCACATTCGCTCGGTCGACCTGATCGGTCCGACGCTCGCCGTGCTTTCATCGCTTATCGGCGTTGCGCCCAAGGGCGTGGCGGGCGTGATTCACAAGACCGACGATCGCTATTTCCATCGCATTGAGGCTATGGAGTATTTCGTTGAGCACGATGACGGGCGCGGTTGCGACGATCTGTCGGGTGCCGATATCGTGCTGCTGGGCGTGTCGCGCACGTCCAAGACCCCGCTGTCGATGTATTTAGCCTATCAGGGCTACAAGGTCGCCAATGTCCCATTGGCGCATGGCATGGAGCCACCCAAGTCGATTTACGAGGTCGACCCGATGCGCCTGTTCGGCCTGATTTCGACCGTTGACGTGATTTCTGAGATCCGCGATAGCCGCTTGGGGGATGATAACGCCCGTGCCGTTGCCGGCTCCTATGCTGAGCCCGAGAGCGTACGCAGCGAGCTCGAGGAGGCCCGTGCCCTCATGAAGCGCCTGGGCTGCTTTGTGGTGCGCACCGACGGCAAAGCCATCGAGGAAAGCGCTGCCGAGATTATTGCCCACCTCGAGGAGATCCAGGAAGCCAGGGCCCGCCGTGCCGCCCGCCGCGCTCAACAAAAGTAGCTCACTTGGGACAAGGTTGTTTGGGTAGCTAATTTGGGACGGGGCTCTTTTAGCTACCCAAAGAGAATACTTGGAAATAATGCTGATAAATGGTAAAGCGATTTAGCAAAAGCATCGCATCCGACCTGCATTTTCCTTGTAGTGGTATCTTCATAAGGTAACCACCTTTACCTACCGTTTACCGCCGGTTTTAGCACGTTTACCAAACCGCGCACCCTCTGCTCAAGCCTGTCCAAAACCCGCCGTATAGTTCCCTCACGGCCCGCATCCGGCGGGTCGATTCGTTACCACGGTCGTGCGCGTGAGCGCATGGAAGGGGAAGCATCGTGAGCGATTGCAAGAGGGTTTACCGTTTTGGAACCGACGCCCAGGGCACCTGTGTCACTGAGGGCGACAAGTCCATGAACTTTGTGCTTGGCGGCAAAGGCGCAAACCTTGCCGAGATGAGCCGCATCGGCCTGCCGGTCCCCGGTGGCTTTACCATTACCTGCCAGACCTGTGTCGAGTATTCCGGTGCCGGTAACGTCTGGCCCGAGGGCGCACTCGATGAGATCGTTGCCGCCGAGGCCGACCTCGAGGCCCGTTGTGGCAAGAAGCTCGGCGACGCCTCCGACCCGCTGCTCGTGTCGGTTCGCTCGGGCGCTCCGTTCTCCATGCCCGGCATGATGGACACGGTCCTCAACCTGGGCCTCAACGACGATTCCGTCCAGGGCCTTATCGCGCAGACGCAGAATCCGCGCTTTGCCTGGGACAGCTACCGCCGCTTTATCCAGATGTTTTCCAACGTCGTCATGGGCGTCGATGCCGACCTGTTCGAGAACGCTCTGACCCAGGCGCGCCTGGTCGCCGGCGTTCGCGTCGATTCCGAGCTTTCGGCCGAGGACCTGCAGGAGCTCGTCGAGACCTTCAAGGGGATCTTCTCCGACAACGTTGAGGCCGCCCTGTACCCCGAGCTCGAGGTCGCCGACGGCAAGCCCGTCTTCCCGCACGACCCGGAGCTTCAGCTGCGCCTTGCCATTCAGGCTGTCTTTGGCAGCTGGATGAACGAGCGTGCGTGCATCTACCGCAAGCAGCATGCTATCTCCGACGAGCTCGGTACCGCCGTCAACGTGCAGGCCATGGCTTTTGGTAATAAGGGCGAGACCTCCGCGACCGGCGTTGCCTTTACGCGCAACCCGGCCGACGGCACTAAGGAGTTCTACGGCGACTTTCTGGTGAACGCCCAGGGCGAGGACGTTGTCGCCGGCATCCGCAACACCGAGCCCATCGCCGACCTCAAGACCACCCCGGGCCTCGAGTCCGCAGGCGAGGAGCTCGAGCGCGTGTTCCTGACGCTCGAGGATCACTATCGCGATATGTGCGATATCGAGTTCACCATCGAGCAAGGTAAGCTCTGGATGCTCCAGACTCGCGTGGGCAAGCGCACCGCTACCGCCGCCCTGCGTATCGCCATCGAGATGGTCGAGGAGGGCCTGATCACCCGTGAGGAGGCCGTGAGCCGCATCGACCCCGCACAGCTCGACCAGCTCCTGCACCCGCAGTTCGACGCCTCCAAGAAGTACGAGGCCCTGGCCAGCGGCCTTAACGCCAGCCCTGGTGCCGCCGTGGGCGAGGTCGTGTTCTCGAGTGATGGCGCCGTCGCGCGTTCCGCCGAGGGCCATAAGGTCATTCTGGTTCGCTGGGAGACCAACCCCGACGACCTGAAGGGTATGGTTGCCGCCGAGGGCATCCTGACCAGCCACGGTGGCAAGACGAGTCATGCCGCCGTTATCGCCCGCGGTATGGGTACGCCCTGCGTCTGCGGCGTCGAGCGCTTCCATATCGACGCCGCCGAGAAGATCGTGCACATCGAGGGCAGTGACCGCGTGCTGCATGAGGGTGATGTCATCTCCATCGACGGTACCCAGGGTATCGTCGTCGACGGCGCCGTCGATCTGGTTTCGGCCGAGCTCACCGGCGATCTGGACACTATCCTGTCCTGGGCCGACGAGATCCGTCTGGACGAGACCGACGGTCACGCCAACCATGTACGCGTCAACGCCGACAACCCCGAGGATGCCGCGCTCGCGCTCGAGTTTGGCGCCGAGGCCATCGGCCTGTGCCGCACCGAGCACATGTTCCTGGGCGATCGCAAGAACATCATCCAGAGCTTTATCCTGTCCGACGATGAGGCCGTGAAGCAGCAGACCCTGGTCGATCTGCTCAAGGTTCAGACCGAGGACTTCCTGGCGATGTTCAATACCATGTCCGGCCGCGATGTGGTCGTTCGCCTGCTTGATCCGCCGCTGCATGAGTTCCTGGATGATCCCCGCGAGCTCGAGGTCGCCATCACCAAGAAGGAAGCCGCTGGCGCCAGCGAGGAAGAGCTTGCCACCCTTCGCGCCCGCCTGCGTCGTATCGACGGCATGGTCGAGTCCAACCCGATGCTCGGCCTGCGTGGTGTGCGCCTGTCCGTCGTCTTTAGCGATCTGCCGCTCATGCAGGTTCGCGCCGTCGCCACGGCTGCTGCCCGACTTATCAAGGAGGGCGTCGACCCGCGCCCCGAGATCATGGTTCCGCTCGTCTCCATCACGGCCGAGCATGTTCAGACCCGCGAGGTCATTGAGCGCGTAATCGCCGAGGTTTCCGCTGAAGAGGGCGTCGAGCTCAACATTCCCGTGGGCACGATGCTCGAGCTGCCGCGCGCCTGCATGGTCGCCGACGAGATCGCCCAGCACGCCGACTTCTTCTGCTTTGGCACCAACGACCTCACCCAGACGACCTTCGGCTTCTCCCGCGATGATGCCGAGGCCAAGTTCATCCCGCTGTATCTGCACAAGAAGATTCTGAAGGACAACCCCTTCGAGACCATCGACACGGCGGTTCTCGAGCTCGTGCGCATGGCCGTCGAGAAGGGTCGTGCCACCAACCCCGGCATGCACTTTGGCGTGTGCGGCGAGCACGGCGGCGACCCCAAGTCCATCAAGGGCCTGTTTAACGTGGCCGACGTGGACTACGTGTCCTGCTCGCCCTATCGCGTGCCCCTCGCACGCCTGGCTGCCGCTCAGGCCAAGCTCGAGGCCAAGCGCAACGCCTAGCGCCCCGCACATCGACGTCTAGTGTAGCCCCCCTTCATGCCGCCCGTCTCATTCGTGAGGCGGGCGGTTATCATGTGCGGGTTTTGTCTTTTTGTCTGCGTAAAAAATTGTTCTTGCAGCAGAAACCCGCGCGTGTATACTCGAATACGTTTGTTCAACTACGTGCCGGCCAAGATGGTACGGCACCTCTAGAAGAGTAAGGAATTGCACATGGATTACATCCGCGCAATCGAGCGTCAGCAGATCCGCGAGGACATTCCTCAGGTTCGCGTCGCCGACAACGTCAAGGTTCACTACCGCATTAAGGAAGGCGACCGCGAGCGCATCCAGGTCTTCCAGGGCGACGTCATCCGCATGGCCGGCGCCGGTGCCCGCGAGACCTTCACCGTCCGCAAGATGTCCTTCGGTGTCGGTGTTGAGCGTACCTTCCCGCTTCACAGCCCCAAGATCGCCAAGCTCGAGGTCGTTCGTCATGGTCGCGTCCGCCGCGCCAAGCTGTACTACCTCCGCGACAAGGTGGGCAAGGCTGCTCGCATCCCCGAGAAGCGCTAAGAAGATCGCAGCGTCTGTCCACTCGTTTGGACACAAGGGTCACCTTCGGGTGGCCCTTCTTTTTATCTGATTTGCATGCAAGGAGGGCCTGGTATGGCCAACATGACGAGCTCGGTTTCGGCATCGCAGGTTGCCGGCGAGCTGGCGAGCGCTACGTTTGAGGAGATTCCCGCCCTCGTGGAGCATTATCGCGAGGATCCGCGCCAGCAGGTGATCAAGGCTTGCGAGCGTGCCCTCAAACGCCATGCCAAAGAGCTTGCCGAGCGCGAGCGCGTCAATGACATGTACGAGCTTATGCATGAGCTTGGTGGCGATGGGGTGGTCGTTGGTGTCGACGAGGTGGGTCGCGGATCGGTGGCCGGTCCTTTGACGGTATGCGCCGTCTGTCTTCCTATGGAGCCGCGCGTCTGGGGTATCAACGATTCCAAAAAGCTCACGCCCGCGCGCCGCGAGTTGCTCTCGGTGAAGATTGCCGAGGTGGCGACGGCAATCGGTTTTTGCCATATCGCGCCGAAGGATATCGATGAAATGGGCATGGCCCGTGCTATCCGTACCGCCGTTGCGGGCGCCGTGGCCGATACGGGACTTGAACCCGACTGCGTCCTCATGGATGGCAACCCCTTGGGCGCCGTTCCCAACGAGCGCGATGTGGTGAAGGGCGATGCCAAAATCGCCTGCATCGCCGCAGCGTCCATCATGGCCAAGGTCACGCGTGACGAGATGATGGTCGAGTACGACGCCGAGTATCCCGAGTACCATCTGGCCGAGTCGAAGGGCTATGCAAGCCCCGAGCATATCGAGGCCATTCGCAAACATGGACTTTGTCCACTGCACCGCGTGAGCTTTTGCGGAAACTTTCTGCAGACTGAGCGCCTTTTCTAGGTCAATTGTGGAGACAGGGACCTCTGGGGTTTTATAAACCTGCTGGTAGCGGGCCGTATGCAACACCATTGCTGCGCACGACCCGTTTTTTGACGGCATTTGGTCAGCTTTTGGTTTGCTTCCGGTACTTACCCGCATGAAAGGTGCCCTCATCATCGGGGCAATGCAGCGTGCGGGAAAGGAGACCCCATGAGTGCCGCAAGCAAAAAGAGCAAGACGCAGCAGCTCAAGGAGCGTTGGGAAAACGGCGAGCTCGACTGCGGGGCGATGACGCCCGAGTTTATCAAGGGACTCAGTCCCCGCGAGCTGGGCATGCTGGGCGAGCTGATCACCATCGACTACTTTAACGAGCGCGGCTACACCTTGCTGGAGCAGGGTTATCGTTGCTCCGAGGGCGAGGCCGATCTGGTGCTGCTCGATGAGCTCGACGATGTCGTGGTGATGGCCGAGGTCAAGACCAGACGCGTTGCGCTGGATTGCAGCACGCGGGTCTTTCCCGAGGAGGCTGTGGACGCCCGAAAGCAACGCCGCTATCGCCGCATCGCAAGTTGCTATCTCATGGAGCATTATCCGCTCAAGGCGATTCGCTTCGATGCCGTGGGTGTCACCATTCGTGGCGGGCATATCGCCGAGATCGAGCATCAGTACAACGCGTTCGATTGGCAGGTGTCGTGATGGCGTTCGAGACGTTTGCCGTTCACGCGGCCTGCATCCGCGGCGTCGAGGCGATTCACGTCACGGTCGAGGTCTCGCTTGCCGGCGGCGTGCCGGGCATCCAGATGCTCGGCATTCCGAGTATGGAGGTGATGGAGTCACGCGGTCGTATTCGCTGCGCGATGCGCTCCGCCGGGTTCGAGATCCCGCGCTCGGGCATTACGGTCAATCTGGCGCCCGGCGATATTCGCAAGACCGGTAGCGGCTTTGATCTGCCCATCGCCATCGCGGTATTGGCGGCCGATGGTCAGATTCCCCGTGACAACCTCGATCGTTGTCTTATCGCTGGTGAGCTTGGCTTGGACGGTACGGTGCTTCCTGTCAAGGGCGAGGTGGCGTTTCAGCTATTGGCGCGTGATATGGGGCTGTCCTTTATCGCCGGCAGGTCCGATCAGCATGTGCCGCTTGCGGGCGTTGATTGCGGCTTTATCGATCATCTGTCTCAGCTTGCTCGCGGCATGGGCGGTGCCGTGCGTCATTATCTGGATTCCGAGGGTGTTGAGGTGACCTTTGAGCCCGAACTCGACTATGCCGACGTGCTAGGGCAGGAAGTCGCTAAACGCGGCATGGCGCTTGCGGCCGCCGGCGAGCTCGGCCTGCTCATGATCGGCTCGCCCGGTTCGGGTAAGACCATGCTCGCGCGCCGTATGACCGGCATCCTGCCCGAGCTTTCCGTTGAGGACCAGCAGGAGGCGCTGTGCATCCATTCGGTCTTGGGTGAGAACATCGATGGCTTGTTGGCGGGACACCGGCCCTTCCGCAGTCCCCATCACAGCATTTCAACGGCGGGCCTCATTGGCGGAGGGCGCCCGGTGCATCCGGGTGAGATCAGCCTTGCTCATGGCGGCGTGCTCTTTTTGGACGAGCTTGCCGAGTTTCCCACGGGTGTGCTGCAGACGCTGCGTCAGCCCATCGAGCGCGGCTATGTGAGGATCGTACGCGTCGACGGGGCCTTTACCTTCCCGTCGCGCTTTCAGCTGCTGGCTGCGAGCAATCCCTGCCCCTGCGGTTTTTTGGGCGATCGCGAGGTACCGTGTCGCTGCTCAGCGGCGATGGTCGAGCGCTATCGGTCTAAACTGCGCGGCCCTTTGGCCGACCGTATCGACATGATGATCGATGTGACCCGTCCCGACCCCCAGGTGATTATCGAGGGAGCGGAGGGCATGTCGTCGGCCGAGTTACGTGACTACGTTGTGCGCGGTCGCGCCTTTCGCGCCTGGCGCGAGTCCCGTATGGACGATGCGGATGCCGAGGCCGAGGATGACGAGACGCGGTCCATTGACGGCGTCGTATCGACCTTTGAGCTCGATGATGCGGCGGAGAAGTGTGTGCTCGGCCTGTCGAAGCGCACACATCTCACGGGCCGCGGCATCGTGCGCCTGGTTCGCATTGCGCGTACGATCGCAGATGTCGCCGAGAGCGAGCAAGTGTCGCAGGACCACGTGCTCGAGGCGGCGATGTATCAGGGAAGGAGGGACCAATGATGGCCGAGGGGACCTTTGAGCTACATCCAGGTGATGCGTTGTATCCCGAGACTGTTTTGGAGCTTTCTGATGTACCCCAGACGCTCTATGTGCGCGGCAACCCCGAGGTGCTTTCGACGCCCGCGCTCTCCATCATCGGCGCGCGCAAAGCCTCGCCGTATGGTCTTGCCGTGGCAGAGCTTGCGGCAAAGGTGGCGGTCGAGGCGGGCGTGACGGTAGTTTCGGGCGGCGCGGTCGGTTGCGACCAGGCCTCGGGTTGGGCTGCGGTCAACGCTGGCGGCAAACACGTCGTGGTGCTGGGGACGGGCGCCGACGTGGTCTATCCGCGCTCGAGCGCGGGGCTTATTACGCGCACGCTCGATACGGGTGGCGCGGTCGTGTCGATCTCCCCGTGGGGCATGGGTCCTCGCAAGTTTGCCTTTCCGCGCCGCAATCGCGTGATCGCGGCCCTGTCGCAAGCCCTCTTTGTATCCGAGGCGGGTATGCCTTCCGGGACGTTTTCTACAGCCGAGGCTGCTATGGATTTGGGGCGAGAACTTCTTGCCGTACCGGGGTCGATCCTATCGCCCGAGTCGCGTGGCACGAATTACCTCATTGCGAACGGTGCCTGCTGCATCATCGACGAGGAATCTATCGAGATGGCTATCTCACGCATCTATGGAACCCTGCGCTACTCGCGCCCCGATGCTCCCGGCATTGCCGACCTGGATTCAACGCAGCAGACCGTGATGCATGCGCTCATCGCCTCTCCGCTCAAGGTCGACGACATCGCGGCGCTCGTCTCGCTCGATGCTGTCGGCGTACTCAAACTCTTGGGTTCGCTTGAACTCGAGGGCCTTATCGAGCGCATGATGGATGGAAGGTATGCGCCCTCCAAGTTTGCCCTTCACGCCCAGACACCCTTCGGTCACAATGGGAAACGTGTCAATTAGAAAGGTGTTTGCAGATGCAGTTCGATCAGGTGACAGTTATCGGTGGCGGTCTGGCGGGTTCGGAGTGCGCGATCCAGCTGGCAGATCGCGGGTTTGCCGTAAAGCTGTGCGAGATGCGCCCCCAGGTGAGCTCCCCGGCCCACCATACCGATCACCTGGCAGAGCTCGTCTGCTCCAATTCGTTTAAGTCGACCCGTCCGGATTCCGCGGCTGGTTTGCTGAAGGCCGAGCTTGAGCGCATGGGTTCAGTTCTGCTCGATTGCGCCCATCGCGCGGCTGTTCCCGCCGGTGGCGCCTTAGCGGTCGATCGCGTCAAGTTTTCCGAGCTTGTCGAGGCCGAAGTTGCCGCTCGTCCCAATATCGAGGTCGTGCACGGCGAGGTCACGCAGATTCCCGAGGGCCACGTGGTCATTGCCGCGGGCCCGCTGTGTTCACCTGCGCTGAGCGAAGAGGTCATGAAGCTCGTCGGTGGCGACGCCCTTGCGTTCTTCGATGCCGCGGCGCCGATCGTCGATGCCTCCACGCTCGATATGGACGTGCTGTTCTCGCAGTCGCGCTACGAGGAGCAGGGGAGCGGCGACTATCTCAACGCTCCGCTCAACAAGGAGGAGTACGAGGCCTTTATCGAGGCGCTTACCACGGCCGACCGCGTGGTGCTCAAAGACTTTGAGGGCGGCGATCTGTTCCAGGCCTGTCAGCCCGCCGAGGAGGTCGCGCGCACGGGCAAGGATGCCATCCGCTTTGGTGCCATGAAGCCCGTCGGCCTCACCGACCCGCGTACCGGACGTCGCCCCTGGGCGGCGATTCAGCTGCGTGCCGAGAACAAGGAGAAGACCGCCTATAACCTGGTGGGCTTCCAGACCAACCTGACCTTTGGCGAGCAGAAGCGCGTCTTCCATATGGTGCCGGGCCTTGAGAACGCTGAGTTCTTCCGCTACGGTGTCATGCACCGCAATACCTTTGTCGACGCCCCGCACGTGCTCGATGGCACCTTTGCCGTGCCCGGTACCGGCGTGCGCCTGGCCGGTCAGATCACCGGCACCGAGGGGTACATGGAAGCCGTG
Source organism: uncultured Collinsella sp. (assembly GCA_902492755.1). Classification (GTDB taxonomy): domain Bacteria; phylum Actinomycetota; class Coriobacteriia; order Coriobacteriales; family Coriobacteriaceae; genus Collinsella. The sequence continues at coordinate 9,628 of CABUNB010000028.1, forward strand.
GCGACAGGTCTGCTCGCGGCGCTCAACACCTATGCCGAGGCTATCGGTGCCTCGGGCGTCGAGTTGCCGCGTGTGGGCGCCCTGGGTGCGCTCGTGGGTTATGCGACCGATCCTGCCACCGTTGGCTATCAGCCTATGCATGTCAACTTTGGCCTGGTGCCGCCACTCGAGGATGGTAAGCGCCGCAGCAAGCGCGACCGCTACCAGGCCTATGCGGACCGTGCGCTCGAGGCCCTTGATGCCTATCTGGCCACTCGCTCCGATCTGTTTGGAGGCGACCGGTCATAGCCTTTGACCTGTACGACACCGTCGACTCGTTTATCGCCTATATCTCACGTGTCGAGGGGCTTTCTCCCAACACGGTGACGGCCTATGGCTCGAGGCTGGAGCGCTTTGCTGCCTGGTGCGAGCGCGAGGATATAGATGCTTTCGCTGCCGACGTGCGCACCATTCGTCGCTATCTTGCCGAGCTTTCGCGTGAGCAGGTGGCTCCCCGAACGCTTGCGGCACACCTGTCTGCCGTTCGCTCGCTTTATCGGTGGATGGCTGCCGAGGGGGTCGTGGAGGGCGATGCGGTCTCGGCAATTTCCTCGCCCAAGCTCCCGCGCGATCTGCCCGGTGTGCTGACGACCCAACAGGTGGAGGCGCTGCTCAAGACGCCCGATACCTCAACACCAGCGGGACTGCGCGATGCGGCGATGCTCGAGCTGCTCTATGCATCCGGCGCCCGTATCTCTGAGCTCGCAGCACTCAATGTGGAGTCCATTGCGTGGTCCGAACGCATGCTGCGCCTGTGGGGCAAGGGGAGCAAAGAACGTATCGTCCCTCTGTACCGTCGTGCGCTCGAGGTGACGCGTCTCTATATTGAGGAGGGGAGGCCGGAGTTGCTCGCTCAGGCAAAGCGCCGTGACCCCGTCAACGGGCCGCATCCGCTGCTTATATCGGCGCGCGGTAATCGCATGAGTGCCGCCATGCTCAGGCGGCGGTTCCATACGCTGGCGGCACTCGCCGGCATTCCGGCCGACATCGCCCCGCATGCGATGCGCCATACCTTTGCGACCGACTTGCTCGAGGGCGGTGCGGACCTGCGCTCGGTTCAAGAGCTGCTGGGTCATGCGAGCCTGTCCACGACGCAGATCTACACGCATCTCACACCCGATCGGCTTAAGCGGGCCGTGGCTCAAGCCCATCCCCGAGGCGAGTAGCGCGCGGCGATTTTTGAGAGGGACGCCCACCATGCCGCACTCAGGTGTGTGGTTTTGATTGCGGGTTGGCAGGAAGAAGCATTCCTGCTATCATTCATCGGGTTGCTTCACGGCAACATGTTTTTATCACGCACGCGCGGCTACTTCATACCGTGGTGCCCGGGCTTTGGTAGCACATGTCCGGGTTGGTTTTGGAGGATGACCCCGCGCGGAGGCAAACCACAGGAGGTTTAACATGGCTACCAAGATTAATATCCGCACCCTGCTCGAGGCCGGCTGCCACTTCGGTCACCAGACCCGTCGTTGGAACCCCAAGATGAAGCCGTTCATCTTCGGTGAGCGCAACGGCATCTACATCCTCGACCTCAAGCAGACCATCCTCGACGCCGACCAGGCCTACACCTTCGTCAAGAACGTCGCCAAGGGCGGCAACGTGCTGTTCGTCGGCACCAAGAAGCAGGCTCAGGAGGCCGTTAAGAACGCTGCTGAGCGCGCCAACATGCCTTACATCAACCAGCGTTGGCTCGGCGGTATGCTGACCAACTTCGTCACCATCCGCTCCCGCATCAACCGCATGGAGGAGCTCGAGGCCATGGTCGAGGACGGCCGCATGGCTGTTCTGCCCAAGAAGGAGCAGGCTGTTCTCGGTAAGGAGCTCACCAAGCTCCAGACCAACCTCGGTGGCGCCCGCGACATGAAGGGTCTGCCCCAGGCTCTCTTCGTCATCGACACCAAGCGCGAGGAGAACGCCATCAAGGAGGCCCAGCGCCTGAACATCCCCGTCGTCGCCCTGATCGACACCAACTCCGATCCCGACGAGGTCGAGTACGGCATCCCCTGCAACGATGACGCTATCTCCGCTGTCACCCTTATGTGCGAGCTCATGGCTGACGCCTGCCTCGCTGGCTCCGGCAAGGAGCAGGTCTCCGAGGCCGAGATGGCCGCTGAGCCCAAGGCCGAGTAAATCAGTCTTAGTTAATTCTTTTTCATCTCTTTGAAAGGAACCACAATGGCCCAGATTACCGCCGCTATGGTCAAGCAGCTCCGCGAGATGACCGACTCCCCGATGATGGAGTGCAAGAAGGCTCTCGTCGAGGCTGACGGCGACATGGACGCCGCTGTCGACGTTCTGCGCAAGAACGGCCTCGCCAAGGCTGCTAAGAAGGCTGGCCGCGAGACCAACGAGGGCGCTGTAGCCGCGTTCGTCTCCGAGGATGGCAAGACCGGCGCTCTGCTCGAGCTCTCCTGCGAGACCGACTTCGTTGGCTCCAACGCCAAGTTCACCGGCTTTGCTTCCAAGGTCGCCGAGGTTGTCGCCACCACCGAGCCGGCCGATGTCGATGCTCTGCTCGAGAAGCCGATGGGCGAGGAGACCGTTTCCTCCGAGCTCACCGAGATGATTCACATCATGGGCGAGAACATGAAGATCTCCCGCTTCGCCGCCCGCAAGGCCGAGAACGGCGCTCTCGCTTCTTACATCCACATGGGTGGTAAGATCGGCGTCCTCGTCGAGTTTGCTTTCGAGAAGGCCGAGACTGCTCAGGCTGAGTCCTTCAAGGCCTTCGCTCACGACGTTGCCCTTCAGGTTGCCGCCGTCGCCCCGATCTGTGCTACCCGCGATCAGGTTCCGGCCGAGACCGTCGAGCACGAGAAGCAGATCTACATGGCTCAGGCTGCCGAGTCCGGCAAGCCCGAGGCTATCCAGGAGAAGATGGCTGTCGGCCGTCTGGAGAAGTTCTACAAGCAGTCCGTGCTCACCGAGCAGGAGTTCATCAAGGACAGCTCCCTCACCATCAAGAAGTACGCTGAGCAGGTCTCCAAGGAGCTTGGCGACACCATTACCGTCGTTGCCTTCGACCGTCTGGTCCGTGGCGAGTAAATAAGCTCTTGTAGCTGGTAATGAGCAGGCTGTGGGTTTTACTCACAGCCTGCTTTTTCATGGCTCCCCGTTAAGCCTTTGTTATCATATTGAGAGTCTAATTAAAGGAGGATCGCTTTGTCCGACATCCGATATAAACGCGTGCTTCTTAAGCTTTCCGGCGAAGCACTGATGGGCGACGGCCACTATGGCATCGACCCCAAGGTTACCGACCATCTTGCCAAGCAGGTCAAGGAGCTGCTCGCCGTTGGCCATGAGGTCGGCGTCGTTGTCGGCGGCGGCAATATTTTCCGCGGCATGGCAGGCGCTGCCGGTGGCATGGAGCGTGCTCAGGCCGACTACATGGGCATGCTGGCAACCGTTATGAACGCGCTCGCCCTGCAGGATGCCTTCGAGCACAACGATGTTCCCTGCCGCGTGATGAGCGCTATCCAGATGAACGAGATCTGCGAGCCCTATATTCGTCGCCGCGCTATCAACCATCTGTCCAAGGGCAACGTCGTCATCTTCGCTGCCGGTTCGGGCAATCCGTACTTTACGACCGACACCGCCGCGGCTCTTCGTGCGTGCGAGATCGGCGCCGAGATTCTGATTAAAGCCACCAAGGTTGACGGCATCTACGACAAGGACCCCGTCAAGTGCGTCGATGCCGTCCGTTTTGACAAGATTACCTATCACGAGGTTCTCGTTCGCGGCCTGCAGGTTATGGATTCCACGGCTACGGCCCTGTGCCAGGATAACCGTATGCCCATTTTGGTCCTCAACATCGATGGCGAGGACACCGTCAAGCGCGCGCTTTCGGGTGAGCCCGTCGGCACGCTCGTCTATCAGGAGGATTAAGCATGGCAGAGAACATCACCGCCCACATGGACAAGTCGCTCGAGTCCCTCAAGCATAACTTCTCCAAGGTCCGTACCGGCCGCGCCAATGCCAACATTCTGTCCGACATCACCGTCGATTATTACGGTGTTCCCACGCCGGTCACGCAGGTTGCCGCCGTCAAGACCCCCGAGGCCCACATGCTGCTCATCGAGCCGTGGGACAAGGCGCTTATCAACGCCATCGTCAAGGCCATCGGCGCTTCCGATCTGGGTATTACCCCCAACTCCGATGGCACCGTCGTTCGTCTGCCGTTCCCGGCTCCCACCGAGGAGCGCCGTCGCGAGCTCGTCAAGGAGTGCCGCGAGTACGCCGAGCAGGCCAAGGTGTCTATCCGTAACATCCGTCGCGACTTCAACAACAAGCTCGAGCGCGATGAGGAGCTCACCGAGGACGATGTCCGTCGCGAGCAGGCCAAGGTCCAGAAGCACACCGATGAGTATGTCGCCAAGGTCGAGGAGCTTCTGAAGGAAAAAGAAGCCGAGGTCATGGAGATCTAAGGTGCAATACGACGAGCATAAACTGGTCGAGTACTTTGCCGACGCCCCTGCGGGCGTCGGTTTTTCCGACCTTGACCTCAATAACATTCCGCACCATATCTCGTGCATCATGGACGGCAACGGTCGTTGGGCCACGTCGCGCGGTCTTGCACGCACCGAGGGTCATAAGGCAGGTATCGTCTCGCTGCGCGAGATCATTACCGCCTGCGTGCGCCTGGGCGTCGACGTGCTTTCTGCCTATGCGTTTTCTACCGAAAACTGGAACCGTCCGCAGCATGAGGTCAACGTCTTGATGCATCTGTTTGCCAAGACGTTTATCGACGAGCTGCCGCTTCTGAAGCGCGAAAACGTGCGTGTTGTCTTTTTGGGTGACATTTCCGCGCTGCCCAAGAAGACCCGCGACGTTTTTGAACGCGGTCTTGCCGAGTGCGCCGATCACACCGGTATGACGCTGGCGCTTGCCGTCAACTACGGCGCGCGTGCCGAGATTACCCGCGCTGTCCGTCAGATTGCACTCGACGCTGCCGCCGGTAAGATCGATCCTGCCGCAATTGATGACGACATGGTGGCTTCCCATCTCTATACCGCCGGCCTTCCCGATCCTGAGCTTGTGATTCGCACCTCTGGTGAGCTGCGCCTTTCGAACTATCTGCTGTGGCAGGTGGCTTATTCCGAATTCTACGTCACCGATACCTATTGGCCCGACTTTGATCGTTGGGGCCTTGTCGACGCCATTTTGGCCTATCAGGGCCGTGACCGTAGGTTTGGTGGACTGAGCAAGACCGAGGAGGCTTAATCGTGTCCGATCGTCCCAAGGCATCTGCTCCCAAGACGCCTGCGCGCAAAGCTGCCACTGCGGGAGCGCCTGCAGCGAAGAACGGCACCGGTTCGTGGCTGGCGGGCTTTATTACCCGTGCCGCCGCCGGTATCGTCTATGCCGTTGTCTTTATCCTGTGCCTGGTTTTGGGTATCGTGCCCACGGCCATCTTTGTTTCTGTCATGAGCGGTCTGTGCTGCTATGAGTTTTTCCGTATGACAAGGCTCGATGGCAAGATGGCTAACGAGCGCATGGGTATCGCTGCCGCCGTACTCTTTCCGCTGTCGGCGTTGGGCGATTCGATGTTGCTGAATGCCCTGCTTTTTGCCTTGATGCTCGCTGTGGGCATTTGGTATGTCTGGTCGCCGCGTACCCGCATCTCTGATGTGGCCGTGACGCTCATGGGTCCCATCTACACTGGCTTTATGCTGTCGGCTATCGTGCTGCTGCGCGATGCCGTGCCCGGTTTTGCCGGTGCCTTGCTTTCAGTGGGCGTTTGCGCGTCCCTTTGGGTCTCCGATTCGTTTGCCTACATCGTGGGTAGCCGTATCGGCAAGCACAAGATGGTTCCCAAGATCTCTCCCAAAAAGAGCTGGGAGGGGTTTGCCGGCGGCATCCTGGGCTCGGTTTTGATTTGGCTCATCCTGTGGGCGACGCACTTCTACAAGCTCAGCCTGCCCTATGCGCTGCTGTGCGGCGTGGTCGTGTCCATTCTGGGCGTTATCGGCGACCTTATCGAGTCGCGCATCAAGCGCGGTGTGGGCGTCAAGGATTCCGGCAACCTTATCCCGGGCCACGGCGGAATGCTCGATCGTAGCGATTCGCTTATCTTCGGCTGCATTACCGCGCAGCTGTTGCTGATGATCGGAGGCGTGCTGTAATGTCCTTCCAGACGACGTATGGCCCCGATGGACGCCTTCGCGTTGCCATCCTGGGTTGTACGGGCTCTATCGGCACCCAGGCGCTCGATGTGTGCCGCCAGCATGCCGATCGCCTGCAGGTGACGGCGCTGTCCGTTAACTCCAGTACCTCCGAGCTCGTTGCCGCTGCCCGCGAGTTCTCGGTTCCGGCGGTTGCCGTGGCCGCTGTCGATCATGGCGATGACGCCGTGCTGCAGGAGTTGCCCGAGGGAACGAAGCTCGGCGTTGGCGCGCAGGCGGTTTGCGAGCTCGCGCGTCGCGACGATGTCGACTGCGTGCTTGTCGCTATTGTGGGCGCCGCCGGTCTCGAGGCGAGCCATGCGGCCTTGACCTCGAATAAGCGCCTTGCCCTTGCCAACAAGGAGTCCCTCGTCGTCGGTGGCGACTTGCTTATGCCGTTGGCGCAACCGGGCCAGCTTATTCCAGTCGACTCTGAGCACTCCGCCATTTACCAGTGCTATCTGGGGGAGAACCCGCGCGAGGCTCATTGTATTTGGCTCACCTGCTCGGGCGGTCCGTTCTTTGGCCGCACGCGAGACGAGCTCGATCGCGTGACGCGTGCCGATGCCCTCGCGCATCCCACGTGGGCCATGGGTGCCAAGATCACCATTGACTCCGCCACCCTCATGAACAAGGGCCTGGAGCGCATTGAGGCCATGCATCTGTTTAGCTGCGACCTCGATTTCATTAACGTGGTCGTGCAGCGTCAGTCCAAGATTCACTCTATGGTTGAGTTCGCCGACGGCTCCGTGATGGCGCATCTCGGTGCATCCGACATGCGTATTCCCATCCAGTTCGCGTTCTCGTATCCCGAGCGTTGGGATACCCCGGCGCCTCGTATCGATTTCCGCGAGCTGGGGCAGCTCACGTTTGATGCTGCCGACATGGATACCTTCCGCTGTCTGGCACTGGCCGAGCGCGCCGGCAAGACGGGTGGCACCATGCCGTGCGTGCTCAATGCCGCCAACGAGGTCGCCGTCGATGCCTTCCTGCACGATGGCTGCAGCTTTACCGATATCGATCGCATTGTGGAATCCTGCATGGACGCCCACGATATGCAGGCGGTCGATTCGTTTGAGCAGCTTCGCGACATCGATGCGTGGGCGCGTGAAAAGGCTGCGCAGGTGCTCGTCGCAACCCGTTCCTAACCCATAAGGATTGCTTTTTCGTTTTATGGATACTGTTCTGAGCGTTCTCTCATCGGTCTTTTGGGGCCTGCTGATGCTTTCCGTCCTCGTGTTTTTGCACGAGGGCGGCCACTTTTTGGCGGCGCGTGCCTGCGGCGTCCGTGTGACCGAGTTCTTTTTGGGTCTGCCGTGCCGCTTTGACATCCATTACACGTCGCGTCGCATTGGAACCAAGTTTGGCGTGACCCCGCTGCTGCTAGGTGGCTACGCTGCCATCTGCGGTATGGATCCGACCGATGTTTCGTGCTCGCGGCTATCTATCGTCATGGTCGCGTGACCGTGGCCGACCTTGCTGTCGAGCTCGAGCTTTCCGAGGAGGTTGTGCTCGAGGCATGCGCCCTTTTGCTGGGCTGGGGCTCCATCGCGCCCTGGTATGAGGAAGGGGAGAAGCCCTCGCCGAGCTACTATCCCACCAAATATCAGACGTTGCCGCGAGACACGGCAGGCTATACCACCTTTGATGGTCGCCATTTCGATCGCGAACATGCGACTGCCGAGGGCGATGTGTGGGAGCTGCCGTGCGGCGAGGCCGAGTTCCTTGCGCAAGAGCGCTCGCACACCTATCTTGGCCAAGGCTTTCTCAAGCGCGCCTTTATGCTGCTCGCGGGCATTATCGTCAATATCTTGACGGGTTTTTTGCTCCTTATGAGCATCTATTCCATTGCGGGTGTCACCGTGCCGATGGATACCAACGTGATCGGTCAGGTTGACGAGGGGTCTATTGCCGCCAAGGCGGGTATCGAGGCCGGTGATGCGATCCTTTCGGTTGACGGTGTCTCATGTTCCACTTGGATGGATGTCTACGATGCCATCGGCAAGGCCGCCGGTAAGGACGATATCGCTATCGAGTACGAGCGTGACGGCAAGCAGCATTCGACCACGGTTGCGCTCAAAGAGGACGAGCGCCTAGGTGTGTATGCCTCTACGCAGGTGGTCCGTTTAGACCCCATCACGTCGGCTCGCCTGTCGTTCTCCTATGTCGTGCAGACAGCGGATGGCGTGATGCGCCTGCTCCAGCCGCAGCATACGATGGAGATTCTCGATCAGTCTTCTTCGATCGTGGGTATTAGCGTTATGTCCTCACAGGCCGCTGCTGCCGGCCCTGCCACGTTCCTTTCGTTTGCCGCCCTCATTTCGTTCTCGCTTGGCTTTATGAACCTGCTGCCCATCCCACCACTCGATGGCGGCAAGCTGGTCATCGAGATCATTCAAAAGATTGCGGGCCGCGAGCTGCCGCTCAAAGTGCAGACAATCGTCAGCTATGTCGGCATCGCGCTCTTTGCACTGCTGTTTGTTTATATGCTTCGTTCCGACATCCTTCGATTTATTCTGTAGGGGAGTGTTTGGATTGTCTTTATCCCATCCTTTGCCTCGCGAGTTGACGCGCCCTGTGCATGTGGGCGGCGTGCAGATCGGTGGTGGCGCTCCGGTCGTGGTTCAGTCTATGACCTGCACCGATACCGCTGATGCCCAGGCAACGCTTGCGCAAGTGTGCGCGTTGGCGCAGGCTGGCTGCGATATCGTGCGCGTGAGCGTGCCTACCGAGGCCGCGCTTGAGGGTTTCCGCACCATCTGTGCCGAGTCTCCGGTGCCGATTGTCGCTGATATCCACTTTAACCATAAGCTCGCCATTGGTGCCGTTGAGGCCGGTGCCGCCAAGCTCCGCATCAATCCCGGCAACATTGGCGATTGGGCCAAGGTCGATGCCGTGATCGATGCCGCGGGCGCTGCTGGGTGCGCGATTCGCATTGGCGTGAACGCGGGCTCGCTCGAGCAGGATATCGCCGAGCGCGAAGACCTCACGCAGCCCGAGAAGCTCGTGATGTCGAGCGAGCGCTTTGTGCGGCACTTTGAGGACCGCGGCTTTAAGAACATTGTGCTTTCGGCCAAGGCCCATAGCGTGCAAACGACTCTCGATACCTATCGAGCCCTGTCGCGTGAGATTCCACACGTTCCGCTTCACCTGGGCGTGACGGAGGCGGGGACCAAGCTTCAGGGCACCATCAAGAGCTCTGTAGGCTTGGGTATCTTGCTTTCCGAAGGCATCGGCGACACCATGCGTGTGTCGCTCACGGCCGATCCGGTTGAGGAGCCGCCTGTCGCCTGGGGAATTTTGCAGTCGCTGGGCCTGCGTCGCCGTGGTCCCGAGATTGTCTCGTGCCCCACGTGCGCCCGCTGCCAGGTTAACCTCATTCCCATCGCCGAGGAGGTCACCGAGCGGCTTAAGAACTATTCCGCGCCGCTTTCGATTGCCGTCATGGGATGTGCCGTAAATGGCCCCGGTGAGGCTTCTGATGCTGACTTAGGCGTTGCTTGCGGACGTGGTCAGGCCTTGCTCTTTTCGCATGGCCAGATCATTGGTAAAGTAGCTGAGGACCAAATTGTCGACTCGCTTATGGCCGAGGTCGACAAGCTTATTGAGGAGAAATAAATGACCCGAGCAATGTATATGTCTAAGCTCTATGCGCCGACGCTTAAAGAGGATCCGGCGGACGCTGAGCTCGCCAGCCACCGCCTGCTGCTCCGTGCCGGCATGATCCGCAAGGAGGCCGCCGGTCTGTATTCCTACCTGCCGCTTGCTTGGCGCTCGATCCGCAAGATCGAGAATATCGTGCGCGACGAGATGGACGCCGCCGGCGCCCAGGAGCTCATGATGCCCATTATGGTCGATGCCGAGCTGTGGCGTGAGTCCGGCCGTATCGATGCCTATGGCAAGGAACTCGTGCGCTTTGACGACCGTCATGGTCGCGAGTTTGTGCTAGGCCCCACGCACGAGGAGACCGTCACGGCCCTGGTACGCAACGAGTTGCGCTCCTATAAGCAACTGCCCGTCAACCTGTACCACATTCAGGACAAGTTCCGCGATGAGTTCCGTCCCCGCTTTGGCCTGATGCGCGGCCGCGAGTTCATCATGAAGGACGCCTACAGCTTCTCTGCCACGCAGGAGAGCCTGCAGGAGGAGTACGACAAGATGAAGCAGGCCTACGCTAACATTTGCGAGCGCTGCTACATCAAGGCTCTGCCCGTTGTCGCCGACTCCGGCGAGATCGGTGGCGATACCTCCGTCGAGTACATGGCTTTGGCCGACGCCGGCGAGGCTTCGCTCGTCTACTGCGACGATTGCGGCTTTGCTGCCGATGATGAGGTCGCAAGCACCAAGGTCGTTGTGACCGAGGGTCCTGGCGACGGTGCACTTACCAAGGTCGAGACTCCGGGCATGGGCACCATCGAGGCCGTTGCAAAGTTCTTCGGCTTCCCCGAGAACGGCACGCGCAAGTCTCTGGCACTCATCGACGCCGAGGGCAAGCCCGTCGTGGCCATTGTTCCGGGCGACCACGAGCTCAACGATTGCAAGGCCGAGCATGTCTTTGGCAAGGGCTATCGCATGATGACTGATGAGGAGCTCCAGACCTACGGTCTGCATAAGGGCTTTATCGGACCGGTTAACTTGCCCGAGGGCATCCGTCTGGTGTGCGACGAGAGCCTGCGCGAGTCCAAGCAGTGGGCCTGCGGTGCCAACGAGGTCGATTATCATTTTACCGGTGCCTGCCCCGAGCGCGACTTTGCCGTCGATGAGTGGGCAGATCTGGTCACCGTCGTTGCCGGCGATCCCTGCCCGCACTGCGGCAAGCCGCTCTCTGCTGCTCGCGGCATCGAGGTCTCGCAGGTCTTCCAGCTGGGTACCAAATATTCCGAGGCCATGGGCGCCACCTTTATGGACGAGGACGGCAAGGAGAAGCCGCTTATCATGGGTTGCTACGGCGTGGGCGTGTCCCGCTCGCTTGCTGCCGTCGTGGAGCAGCACAACGACGAGCACGGTATTGTCTGGCCGGTCTCCGTTGCCCCGTACGAGGTCGCGGTGATTCCGCTTGACCCCAAGAAGGAAGAGTGCGCTACCGTCTGCGAGCAGATTGTTGATGGCTTGTGCGCCGAGGGTATCGAGGTCGTCGTCGACGACCGCGATGAGCGTCCCGGCTTTAAGTTTGCCGATAACGACCTCATGGGCTTCCCGTATCAGGTGGTTCTGGGCAAGCGTGGCCTTAAGAATGGCACCGTTGAGCTCAAGGACCGTGCCACGGGCGAGCGCGAGGACGTGGCGATTGAAGAGGTCGTCGCCAAGGTCGCCGAGCTCGTGAAGGCGGCCCGCCGCTAATCGACGATTTCGCTTGTAGTTCGATATGTGGGACGGCCCCGCATTTCTCCAGATCGGGGAGATGCGGGGCCGTCCTTTTATCTTGTAGTATTCTTAATATCTAAAAGGAAAACCCCACAGCCCATATGAGCTGCGGGGTTTTCCTTGTGCCTCCGATGCGAAATAAATCGCTCAGATATTACTGATAATCGACGACGTCGATCCAGTTCTTCAGGAACTCATCGTTCACGTTGCGCTTACGAGCGAGCTCGGAAGCGGCGACGATGCTCGTCCACTGACGCACGACCTGCATGGGCATGTCGGCGCGGTCGCAGTAGAGCTCCAAGTAGGCCTCAGCCTGGTCCTTGCTGTTGAGGGCGAAGAGCAGGTAGGTGGTGGCAACGTCGGCAGCAGGGGAGCCCTGGGTGGCGTGTGCCCAGTCGCACACATAGAGCTGGCCGTCGTCGCCGACGATGACGTTGGAGGGGTTGAAGTCGCCGTGGCAGACCTTGAACTCCTTGGTCATGCCGTCCAGACGCTCCTGAAGGTTGTAGCGCGTGGTGGCATTGAGCTGATCAAGGCTGTCGATCATGCGGGCGAACTTGTCGCGCTGACGGTTGAGCAGCGGGGAGGTGTAGCCGTGGATCTCGATCTGGAGGTCGACGAACATCTCGAGATACTCACCAAAGCGCTGGGGCTCGGCAGTCATCTTCTCGGCAAGGGTGGTGCCCGGAACCTTCTCGGTCACGAGCGCCCAGCCGTTGGCGTTCTCGAGCTGGGAAACCTCGAGAGCCTTGGGGCTGCGGATGCCGCACTCATTGATGCGGGCAAGATTCAAAGCCTCGTTGAACACGTCGGAGACAGGCTTGGTCTCGTTAAAGACCTTGACGATCTTGTCGCCCAGGTCGTAAACGACCTTGTTGCCACGGCGGACGAGCTCGGTCTTGGAATCGGGTAGCAGCATGGTTGCATCCTTTCAACGATGCGATAGAAGCGACGGCGGGGGTGTGTGAAACACCCGTGCACCCCCGCCGTTAAAAACCGTGCTAAAACTAGCAGACGGCGTAGCCCTGAGGCTCGCGGCCGTAGTAGGCGTCCAGGTAGAGCTCCTTGATCTCGCTCATGAGCGGGTAGCGCGGGTTGGCGCCGGTGCACTGGTCGTTGAATGCCTGCTCGGTCATCTCATCGAGGGTGTCGAGGAAGTACTGCTCGTCAACACCGTAGTCGGCGATGGTCTTCTTGACGCCGATGAAGTCCTTGAGCTCCTCGAGCTTCGTGATGAAGTTCTCGAAGACCTCCTTGTCGTCCTTGCCCTCGATGCCGCAGTACTTGGCCATCTCGGCGTAGTTGTGCAGCGCGTTGGGGTAAGGATACTGGGAGAAGGTACCCATCTTGACGGGAGCCTCGGCGGCGTTGTAGCGCATGACGCGGGTCAGGATGACGGCGTTGGCGAGGCCGTGGGGCAGGTGATGGAAGGCGCCGAGCTTGTGAGCCATGGAGTGGTTGAGGCCCAGGAAGGCGTTGGCGAAGGCCATACCGGCCATGCAAGAGGCGTTGTGCATCTCCTCGCGGGCATGCGGGTCCTTGGCGCCGTTCGTGAAGCTGGAGGGCAGGTTCTCGAAGACGAGCTTAGCAGCGCGCTCGGAGAGGCCCTTGGTGTAGTCGGAAGCCATGATGGAGACGTAGGACTCGATGGCGTGGGTCATGACGTCGATGCCGGAGGCAGCGGTCAGGCCGCGCGGGGCGGTCATGCAGTTGTCGGCGTCGACGATAGCCATGTTGGGGAGCAGCGCGTAGTCGGCGAGCGGCCACTTGATGCCGGTCTCCTTGTCGGTGATGATGGCGAACGGCGTGCACTCGGAGCCGGTACCCGAAGAGGTCGGGACGGCGACGAAGTAGGCCTTCTTGCCCATCTCGGGGAAAGTGAAGATACGCTTGCGGATGTCCATGAAGTCCATGGCCATGTCCTCAAACTTGCACTCGGGGTGCTCGTACATCATCCACATGATCTTGCCGGCGTCCATAGCGGAGCCACCGCCGACGGCGATGATCACGTCAGGCTCAAAGAGAGCCATCTGCTTGGCGCCGCGACGTGCGCACTGCAGCGACGGATCGGGCTCGACGTCGTAGAAGCAGTCGTGGGCGATGCCCATCTCGTCGAGCTTGGCCTCGATGGCGCGGGTGTTGCCGTTCTTGAAGAGGAACTGGTCGGTGACGATGAAGGCGCGCTTCTTGCCCATGACGGTACCGAGCTCGTCGAGGGCGACGGGCGTGGAACCCTTCTTGAAGTAGACCTTCTCGGGAGCGCGGAACCACAGCATGTTCTCACGGCGCTCGGCCACAGTCTTAACGTTGATCAAGTGCTTCACCCCAACGTTCTCGGAGACGGAGTTGCCGCCCCAGGAGCCGCAGCCCAGGGTCAGAGACGGCTTCATGCCAAAGTTGTACAGGTCACCGATGCCGCCGTGCGAGGACGGGGTATTGATGACGATACGGCAGGCCTTCATGACGTGCTCGAACAGGCTGATCTTCTCGGCCTGGGCGGGGTGCACGTACAGAGAGGCGGTGTGGCCCGGGCCACCGGCGAGCACCAGGTGCTCGGCCTTGTCGACGGCCTCCTGGAAGTCCTTGGCGTGGTACATGGCCAGGACCGGGGAGAGCTTCTCGTGGGAGAACTCCTCCTTGGCGGGGTCGGTGGAGGTGACCTCGGCGATCAGGATCTTGGTCTTGGCGGGAACCTCGATGCCTGCGAGCTCGGCGATCTTGGCGGCAGCCATGCCGGGGATGCGGTGATCGAGGGCGCCGTTCTTGAACATGGCGGCACGCAGGGCCTCCATCTCGGCACCCTGCTTGACGAAGTAGCAGCCGCGCTTCTGGAACTCGGCCTTAACCTGGTCATAGATGGTGTCGATGACGGTCACGGACTGCTCGGAAGCGCAGATCATGCCGTTGTCGAAGGTCTTGGAATGGATGATGGAGTTGACGGCGAGCAGCACGTCGGCGGTGTCGTCGATGATGACCGGGGTGTTACCGGCGCCAACGCCCAGGGCGGGCTTGCCCGAGGAGTAGGCGGCCTTGACCATGCCCGGGCCACCGGTGGCGAGGATGATGTCGACGTCGCGCATGACCATGTTGGTCAGCTCGATGGAGGGGACATCGACCCAGCCGATGATGCCCTCGGGGGCGCCGGCCTTGACGGCGGCGTCAAGCACGAGCTTGGCGGCGGCGATGGTGCACTTGGCGGCTGCCGGGTGCGGGGAGATGATGATGGCGTTGCGGGTCTTCAGGCTGATCAGCGTCTTGAAGATCGCGGTGGAGGTGGGGTTGGTCGTCGGGATGACGGCGCCCACGATGCCGATGGGCTCGGCGATCTTGGTGATGCCGTAGGCCTCGTCGCGCTCCAGGACACCACAGGTCTTGGTGTTCTTGTAAGCGTTGTAGATGTACTCTGCGGCGTAGTGGTTCTTGATGACCTTGTCCTCAAGAACGCCGCGGCCGGTCTCCTCGATGGCCATCTTCGCCAACGGGATACGAGCCTTGTTGGCGGCCATGGCGGCCTCATAGAAGATCTTGTCGACCTGCTCCTGCGTGTACGTAGCAAAAAGCGCCTGGGCCTCTCGCATCTGAGCGAGCTTAGCCTCAAGCGCCTCTACGTTGTCCACAATTGCGGGAGTAGTGTTTTCCGGTGACTTTTTCACCATTTGTGTCTCCTTGCGATCGGAGATTTACCCTACGTCTTGCATGATAGCAAGAAATTATTCGGCGAACGGTCAGATTCCTGTAAAAGGCACACTAAAACGCTTCAATATACTGAAGCGTTTTAACTAAAACAATCTGCCTACTGCATCGCCTCACTCATTGGGGACAGACTTACATGAGTGCTTTCACTCATTGGGGACAGACATATATGAGTGATTTCACGCGTGGGGGACAGACATGGGTTTGACATTTGCGTAAAGCATTGGGAAGCCCCGGCTAAACAGGGGCGGCCCCGCAGTATCACCGATACGTGATGCTGCGGGGCCGCCTTCTTCGTTGCCTTACGTTCTCCCAAGGGGCTACGCTCGCGCGTCGGATGGGCGACTACTCCACGGACTTGAGCGCCTCGAGCATGTCGACGCGCGACAGGCGCCGCAGCTCCACAAAGAACAGCGCTATGGTGATGGTGCAGATCACCACCGCGGGCACCGCAAACTCAATCACCGCAAGCTCGGGGTTGAACATAACCGTGTCGGGCGGAACGACATCCAAAATGTACTGGTGTAGCGCCACGCCGAGCACATAGCCGGCAAGGATGCCTAGAGCCGTGAGACAGATGGTCTCGCGATAGATGTACATCGTGGTCTCGTTGGAATGGAAGCCCAGGACCTTGATGGTCGAAAGCTCGCGCATACGCTCCGACACGTTGAGGTTGGTGAGGTTGTACATAATCACCACTGCAAGCATCGCGGAGACGATGATGAGCACGGTCATGATCATGTCGAGGGAGTCGACCACGGTGTCGACCTGCTCTTGAAGCGCCGTGTTCTGCACCACGGACTTCACGCCGGCGAGCTGCATGAAGGCGCTGGCTTTTTTCTCCACGCTCTTGAGGCCGCTGTCCTTGAGGCACACGAGCTCGGCGTTGGCGTCAAAATCCTCGCCATAGCACGACTCATAGGCTCTGCGGCTCATATAGATGAAATGCCCCATGTACATCTCGCATACGCCGCTGACCTTTACCGAGCGCTCCGTACCGTCCTCGGCGCTAAACGTGAACGTGTCACCCACGCCGATGCCCAACAGGTTCGCAAGACGCTCCGAGATGACGGCTCCGTCGCCATCAACCTCAAGACTGTTGTCGCTCTTTCGGTCCACCAGGCTTACATAGTCATCGAACGAACCACTGTCCCTGGGCACGAGCAGGGTGATCTCCTGGGTGTCGCCATTGGCACCCGCCGCGCGGGTCACCGACTCGTAGTGCAGCTTCACATGAGATTTCACATCCGACGTGCTCAGAAGTTTCTCCTCCTTCTTGAGCTGTGCGTCGGTTGCCATGGAGGAGTTGGCCACAATCATGTCGTATTTGATGATGTCGCCAAACTGACGGTCGGCCATCTCCTGGATTGAATGCTGCACGCCAAAACCTGCCACGAGCATGCAGCTTGCGCCGGCAACGCCGAGCACCGTCATGAGCATGCGCTGTTTGTAGCGGAAGAGGTTGCGCGCCGTCACCTTATGAGTGAATGACATGCGCTCCCACACAAAGCCAATGCGCTCGAGCATGATCTTGGAGCCGCCCGCGGGAGGTTTGGGCAGTAGCAGGCGCGCGGGCTTCTCGGCGAGTTCTCGTCGTGCGGCGATGAGTGCCGGCAGGACCGAGCAAAGGCCCGCGAGCGCGATGGCCACCAGCGATACGAGCGGGTGGAAACCCAGGTGGATCGGCGGCAGTGTGAACGCATCGCCATAGGCGGAGTACACGATCCAGGGTAGCAGAGTGTGTCCGAGCGCTATGCCCGCAAGCGTTCCCAGACCGCCGGCAAGCGCGCCGTAGACCGTGAATTTGAGCACGATGTCGCTATCGGAGTAGCCGAGTGCCTTGAGCGTACCCGAGTTGATGCGCTCCTCGTCGACCATGCGCGTCATGGTGGAAAGCGTTACGAGCGCGGCCACCAGGTAGAGCAGCACCGGGAAGACCCGTGCGAGCGAGTCAACAATTTCGGACACGGTATCGTAGGTTCTATAGGCCTCGGAGCCTAGCGTTTCGCGACGGGTACCGGTGTCGTAGGTGGGCTGGGAAAGCTTTGCCAGGCGGTCCCGGGCGCTTTTGAGCTCCGACTCGACATCGGCGATCTTTTCCTCGGCATCCGGGAGCTTCTCGTCATACTCGGCCTTTTTGGCGGTGTATTCGGCAAGGCCGTCTTGGTATTCGGCCATCTTGGAGGCCAGGGTCTCGCGTGCGGATGCGAGCTGGCTGCGTGCGGAGGCGAGCTCCGAGGCCTTTGCCGCGAGCGTCTGGCGCGAAGCGCTGAGCGTCTGGACGCCCTCGTTGTATTCGGCACGCCCCTGTGCGATCCGGGTCGCAGCCGCCTCCCATTGCGCAAGACCGTCTTCATAGGAGGCTTTGCTCTGGTTGTAGGTAGCCACGCCCTGTTCGTACTCAGCGTTCTTTGCGTTCAGCTCATTTCGTGCCGCCGTGAGATTTTGCTCTCCCTGGCCTATCTGTGCTCGGGCGGATTCGACATCACCGGCAACCGAGTCCAGATAGGCTTCTGTTTCGGCAACCTGGACACGGGCGGCCTCGACCTCCTCCGCCTTGGCGTCAAGCTCGGCCTCGGCGGCGTCAAGCTCGGCAGTCTTTTGCGCGATTTCCTCACGACCGGCGGCAACCTGTGTGCGGCCGTCGTCGTAGGCCTTGATGGCGGTGTTCATGGAATCGATCTGGCCTTGCGTCTGCTCGCATGTCCGGAGCGCCGCATCAAGCGTCGTCTCTTCTGTCTTGATGGCCGCCTCAAGGGCCTTTTTCTTTATGGGACTAGTCTCGGCATTGTACTGGTCTCTAAGCTCGGCGATGTGGTTCTCGAGCTCTGTGCAGGTCTGCTGCGCGCTCTCAAGGGTCGCCTCAAGTGTGGGCAATGCCTGGCGCATGAGCTCGACCTGATCCTCCTTGCTGTCGAGTTCCGCCTCCGCGGCATCGAGCTCGGCCGCGTTCTTTGCTATGGCCTCACGGCCGGCAGCGACCTGTGCGCGTCCGTCGTCGTAGGCTTGAATCTGCTTCTTTGCTTCACCGACCTGCTCGCGGGCGGTATCGTAGCCGGCCACCTGCTGCTTTGCCGCGTCGAGTTCGGCTTGTTTGGTGTCGATGGTTGCGGCCCCCTTATTGAGGGCGTCCTTCGCGCTTGCGAGTTCACGTTGGGCCGCTTCGAGTTGTGACGCGGCTGCATCGAGTTGCAAGCGGTTTGCGTCGAGCTCGGCCTGCCCCTGGATAATCTGCTCGCCAGCCGCATCGAGCTGGGCTTGGGCGTTTTCTATCTGGGTCTGCGCGCTTGCGATCTGGGCGGCACCGTCATCTACCTGAGCTTGTGCGCTCGCGATCTGTGCTTGCCCGTCTGCGATCTGGGCAGCGCCGTCGTCGAGCTGCGCCTTGACATCACCAAGCTGCTGCCTAGCATCGTTGAGCTCGGCTTTTGCATCGTCGACCTGGGCTTGGCCGTCGTCGATCTTTTCCTGCGCCTCTGCCTTTACCGTGGCCAGTCGCTTGGAGGGTCGGCCTTTGAGCAACTTTTCGAGCTCGTCCTTATGGTCGGCCACGGCATCGCGGTATTCGTTTGAGTAGGGGTCCATATCCCGCGTGTCGGTATACGCGAGGCGCGCGGTCATAAAGACATCGGAGTCAAAGACCTGGCGCTGCACGCAGGCGTAGCCCTTGAGCGTGCCGGTGCCTGCCGTAGATTGCCCCATGTTGACGATCGAGATGATCTCGGGCGAGTTAACGTGTCCGACCACCTTGAACGTATCTCGCGTGAGGCAGGTGCTGTCGTTGAGCTCGTTTGCCTTCTCAGTGACTTTGATGGTGGAGCCGATGGGGTAGTCCTCGGCAAGTCCCGAGTCGATCGCAATCTCGTTTTTGGCGGAGGGCATATGTCCGTCAACGAGTTCAAGCTGCGAAATGTCCGCAGGTTCGCTCAACACGCGCACGGCGTCGGTGGTACCGCGAACGGTTACGTCCTTAAAGTAGCCAAACTCAACCTCATCGGTGCCCGTGGCCTGTTTGATCGTAGCAACGTCTTCCTTGTCCAGACCGTAGTCGCTTACCACGGTGAGGTCCGCGAGACGGTAATCGTCAAAGTAGCGCTGGCCCGTCTCACGCATGTCCGGACCTGCGACAAAGAGGCCCACGAGCGCAAACGAGCCCAAGAGCATGAGCATGAATATCGCAACAAAGCGGCCTTTGGAATGCGCGATAGAACGCCAGACGTCTTTCCAGAGCGCTGTCTTGCGCGGCATGGGTCCCGAATCTGTTCGCATGTGCTTCACCTCTACCACTCGATCTCGGTGATGGACGTGGGTTTACGATTGATCTCTATCGCCTGAACGCGCGCGTCGTGCATGCGGATCACGCGGTCGGCAATGGGTGCGATCGCCGCATTGTGCGTGACGATGATGACGGTGGCGCCCTGCCTGCGGCTCATATCCTCTAGGATCTGGAGCACCTGTTTGCCCGTGCGGTAATCGAGCGCGCCCGTTGGTTCATCGCAAAGCAAGATTTTGGGGTTCTTGGCTACGGCGCGCGCAATTGCCACGCGCTGCTGCTCGCCGCCCGAAAGCTGAGCGGGAAAGATTACCATGCGTTCTCCGAGGCCCACGCTGCGCAGAACCTCCTCGGGGTCAGATGCGTTGCGCACGATCTGGCTCGCGAGCTCCACGTTCTCCTTGGCCGTGAGGTTTGAGACCAGGTTGTAGAACTGGAACACAAAACCCACGTCCGTGCGGCGGTAGTCGGTGAGCTGATGTGAGTTGTACTGCGCGATGTCCTTGCCATCGATGACGACCGAGCCCTCCGAGGCTGTGTCCATGCCGCCGAGGATGTTGAGCAGCGTGGACTTGCCGGCACCGGAGGAGCCCAGGATCACCACGAGCTCGCCCTTTTCGACTGTGAAGCTCACGTCGTTGTTTGCCAGAATCTCGGTCGAGCCGCTCTGGTAGCGTTTGGTCTCGTGCGTGACCTCGATGTAAGCCATATACACTCCTTAAATGAACAACGTGTTGACTAAAAACTGAAAACATTCTAGTCTTGATGCTGTGAGTTTCAATGAGCAATAATCAACAGGTTGTTCATTTAAGGTGTTTGAACAGGAGTTTTCTATGTCAGGAGAACGCGCGGAGCGGACTCGTCAGACGAGGCGCCGCATCAAGGAGGCCCTTGTTGAGTTGATTGCCGAGAAGGGCTTTGATTCGCTGACGGTCTCGGATGTTACTCGTCGTGCGCATATCAATCGCGGCACATTCTACCTGCACTTTACCGATAAATATGACATGATGGCCAAGCTCGAGGACGAACTCATAGCGCGCCTTGAACAGGTTTTACTGCAAGAGGGGGACGAACCTCATGACCCCCGGGACCTGTTTCCCTATGAGAGGCTCCTGCCGGCGCTTGAGCTTGTTGCGCAAGACATCGATTTCGTCCGCGCTGTGGCGGGGCGCGGGGGAGATCCTGAGTTTTCGTCCAAGCTCAGGTCGGTCATCGAGGGCCTGTTTGCCCAGGGGCTTGAGCGCTCGGACTGCACCCTGCGCGACGATGACGAGCTTCCCCTGGTTTACGCGCGCGAGCTCGCGCTTAGCCACGTGCTAACGATCATCAATCTCTGGCTCGAACGTGGCGGTACCGAATCTCCCGAGCAGCTCGCCCGCATCATCGTTGGCGCAAAAGACGTCAGCCCCGCCAGCCTACTCATTGGGGACAGACTTACATGAGTGTTTCCACTCATTTGGGACAGACATGGATTTGCAATTTTGCCGTTCTGGGCCTGTTTTTGGTGCGGATTGGCTATAAATAGGTCACAGGCTCAGCATTTCGCGTTCCTTCTCTCCTTTTAGGTGTTGCCTGTTCGGCTTTGAAAGGAGAGGCTATGCCCCGATGCGCCCGCGAAATTTCGCTCACCGGCTATTACCACGTCTTTGACCGCGGCAACTCCAAACAGATCATTTTTGAAGATGATTCCGACCGGTATCGTTTCTTATCGGACATCTCGGACAGGTTTGCGTGCCATGACGTGGCGGTGTTGGCCTGGTGCCTTATGGACAACCACTTCCATTTGATGGTTGATGATCCATATGACAACCTTTCAAAGGCAATGCAGTGCGCGCTGACGGCCTATGCCAAGTATTTCAATGGGAAAACCGGAAGAACGGGCCATCTGTTTGATAATCGCTATTCGCGGGTCGCGGTCGAGTCGGACACGCAGGCGGTCCAGTTGCTCGATTATATCCATCTCAATCCTGTGAAAGGCGCGCTCGACTCGCTCGATGCGTACCGCTGGTCAAGCTTCAAGGCATATCAGCTGGGCTACGATCCCTTTGATATCTGCGATGCGGCTCCCATGCTCGATATTGTCGGGGGTTCCCGTCGCTATTGCGAGCATCTTAAGGAAGTTGCCGGGTGCATCTGGTCAGTGGAGGTTCTTCCACGCCGGCGGATCCCCGATGAGGAGGCCCTTTCCGTTGCGCGTGAAGTCCTGCCGAGCATAGATCCTGCGCTGCTCAAGGCCCTGCCGCGGCACGAACGCGATGCCTGTCTGCTGAGGCTCAGACGGGCGCATCTCACGGTCAAGCAAATTGCCCGTATCACCGGTATCGGCGCTACAAGCGTGACCAAGGCCACTGCAGGCTGGAATGAGGCTGCGTGAGGCGGGGATTAGGGCCGATCGGCGCGCCGTGGGTTCATCGGTGCGCTGCAAGCTTGGGAAAGCGCTCATCTAAGTCTGTCCCCAATGCGTGAAAACACTCATGTAAGCCTGTCCCCAATGAGTGCAAAAAGGCGCCCTCCGTGGGGGAGGACGCCTTTGGTAAGTTCTATATGAACGCGAGGTCTTTGACCCGGAGAGTCCGAGGTACTTGTTGGTAAGACCTTATTTAGGAGCGCGCAACCTTGCCGGACTTGAGGCAGGTGGAGCAAACGTTCATCTTGCGACGGTGACCATCGACGACGACGTAAACGCGCTGGATGTTGGGGCGGAACTTACGGTTGGTGACGCGGTGAGAGTGGCTGATGGAGCGACCGGCAACGGGGTGCTTACCGCAAACTTCGCAAACTTTGGACATAACTGACCCTCCTTGGGCGACAAACGAACATGTCGCGTTAACAAACAAGCCTGAACTATAGCACAGAAGTCACTCCCTGTGCGCAATCTACACAGAGATATTTCTCTTTTGGCGATAGTGCCCACGCCACGGCCCTGGACGTAGATCCGATTTGCGTGCAGCAGAGGGGATTATGCCAGCTCGTGCGTGCGTTTTCAAGCTCGTCCCACAAATATATATAGGTTTATTGAGCGTAGGGCTCCGT